>DXJF01000011.1 GCA_019057375.1 Candidatus Heimdallarchaeota archaeon | reverse complement strand
GAAAAAACTTCCGATGGAAGGATATGCAGTACAAGCGAAGAATGTTAAGATTAGACAAAAAAACAGATCCATTAGAGGGTGCTCCAGCAGCAAGAGGAATTGTTGTTGAAAAATATGGTGTAGAAAGTAAACAACCAAACTCAGCTTTAAGAAAATGTGTAAGAGTTAGACTTACTAAGAATGGAAAACAAGTGGGTGCTTTTGTTCCTCATGATGGTGGGCTCTTATATATTGATGAACATGATGAAGTAATTGTTTGTAGTATTGGAGGAGCTCAGAAGGGAGCAATGGGAGACATCCCTGGTGTTAAATGGCAAGTTACTCATATTAATGGAGTTGCTATCAAGCAAATTGTTATTGGTAAGAAGCCCAAACCTCAAAGATAGTTCTTTCTGATGGATAAAAACATCTCTTCTATTCTTAAGTTAGTTCATAACTGATTCTATTCGTTTACATTTTGTATAAGATAGTTTGAAAATGATGACCAAAATCCTTTAAATATATTATATCAATTGAACTTATAAATAAAACAGAAAAGAATTTTCAAAGGGGATCAAAAAATGTCTGAATATGATATTACACCAGTTAGAGCTAGCCAAATTAAGGAAGGGAATCATATTATACAAAACGATGAAGTTTTTCTCGTTCGTTCAATTGAAAAATCAAAAAGCGGCAAACATGGTCACACAAAATGTAGAATGAAAATAGAAAATATATTCACAGGAAGTAAAACAGAAATCTCTATTCCAGGTGACTTAAAACTACAATCTCCAATTATTGATAAAAGAAATGCTCAAGTTTTATCCGTTGGTGACGACAGTGCACAAATGATGGATCTTGAGACTTATGAAACATTTGAAACAGCGCTACCAGATGATGAAGAGATGAAGGCTCAAATTAAGGAAGGAGCTGAAGTTGAATACTGGAAAGCAATTGGAAAAAGCAAAATCATGCGAATAAAGAGTTCTGGATAGAATATTAGTTATTCTTCCTAATCAATCCTTTTTTGAAAAACTTCAATTTCAGAATTCTCTTTCTAAACTAAAATTTATTAATTGTTACAAATGATGATATAATATTCGGGCCGATAGATCAGCCTGGTAGATCGCTTCGTTCGCAATGAAGTAGCCCCGGGTTCAAATCCCGGTCGGTCCACCAACAAGTTTAGATTCTATAATCTAAACAGGTATTTTATGGATTGAGTTAACTTACAGTTGTGCCTAGAGGTGTTGAATCGAATTTTGTCGTAACTTTATTTATAAGCAAAAAGATTAAAAGGTTGTAATATTAATTAAGCAATAAGTGTATTGAGGAATTCCTATGACAAAGGTGCTGAATTTTACACGTACAATCCGAGATCCCATATACGATGAAATTCGTATGACAGAAATCGAGAATAAAATTATAGACACTCCCATCTTTCAAAGATTAAGATGGATCAGCCAATTATCTGGTGTTAGACAAGTTTATCCTTCAGCTATCCATTCTAGATTTACCCATAGTGTTGGTGTCATGCACTTAGCAGGTAAATATGCTGAAGAAGTTTTTAGAGAAGATGATGATGTAGTGGAAAAAACTCAAATAGCACGTTTAGCTGGACTCTTACATGACATAGGCCATGGTCCTTTTAGCCACACATATGATGATGTAGTCTTTAAAAGAGTATATCCAAACGCACCTCATGGACATGATGTTCATCGAGATAAAATGGTTAACTCTGAGTTTCTAAAGCCTTTTATTGAAGAATTTGTCGCACCAGAAGAACTCATGAAAGTCTGGGATGGGGAAAGTTATATCATGCACCCCCTAATTCAAGGAGCACTTGGTGCAGACAGATTGGATTTTATGCTCAGGGATTCTTTCTTTGCAGGTACATTGCATTTTGGTATAATAGCTGTTAATCGAATTATTAACAATACAACGATTCAAAAACACCTCAGGAAAGATGCAATTCACTATAACTGGAAATGCTTAGATGACATTTATTCATCCCTTATTGGAAGATTTTTCGAATACAAAAATGTGTATTTCCATAAAACTGCGAGAGCAGCAGATATAACGATTCATGAAATGTTAAGAGAAGCTTGTGAACCATTGAATCTTATAGAACGAACAAATGATTTGGCGGCATATACCTATTTAAATGAATATACTCTTGTTGGTGAAATATTCTCAAAAGATTCAGATAAGCTTGCAAAAGCAAAATCACTTGTTAAAGATTTGTTTGATCGTAGACTCTACAAAGCTGTTTGGGAAAAGATTATTGATGAATCAACAGCTGAGAATTTAGGTATTAGTGTTGAAGATTTATGCAACATAACTTCTCAAGAATCATTCATCAAGAAAATTGAAAGCCACACAGAAGAGAAGAATATTTCTTTGGAATTTGATATGAAAATTGATTCTACTTACAAACTATCAACAATTAATGAACAAGAGTTTCAAGCATCAAATATCTATATTTATGATCCTTATGAGAAAATTCGTCCTGGCTCAAAATCATTTACTCTTAATGAGGCTTTGAACACAACCTCCTATATTACAACTTTCGCAGGTCCGAGAGCCTATAGGTCTCTTTTTACACTTGTAAGAGTATATGCTCACCCAAATGATGCAGAAACAATTAAGAAAATCTGGAAGAAAATAAGACCTAAAACATCAGCTAAAGATAAAGATGTTTCAGTGACTTCATATTGATTTATTTCAATAACCATTTCCAATATTTTTTGCGGAGAACATCTTTTGTGCATCTTTCACAATTTGTATTCCAGAATCATATTCCGCTAAAGCATTTTCTAGATGTTTTGTTACTTCATTTAGATCAGTATTAGGTATTTTATCCTGATCTTCTACTAATGCATACTCCCCATCATTAGTAAATCTAACAGTTTTATTCTTACATAAATTTTGTATATGAGATGAAACTGTTTCAGAAATAACTGAATATCCGTTGAAATACCAATCTATTATTTTCAATGTTTCATCTTCGTTAGATATTAGAAATAAGCCACTATGGATTGATTCTTCATGTTTTGGAAAAAATCTTTCTACAAAACTTGCTATATATGAAGAAATCTTTTTGTTAGGGTCCCCCATAATTATAACCTTTATCGTACTACTGAAAAGCTTCTGTAATACTGAAGCTTTTTATCGAATTCTTCAAACAAACTATGAAAAAAAATTATGTTTGTTTTCTAATATCATGTCAAGCCTTTTTGTCTTATGATTCTATGAAGTTAAAATCATGAAATCTTGGATTATACTAGTATTGTTCCATGAATTTTTGCTTTCAGTTTATCTTTAACTAGAACATCAATAACTGTTAAGTGAAGGATATTGTATTCATTTAGCAGTTTTTTTGAGACATCATCTATTACATCTGCCACGGCTATACAGAGAAATTGGTTCCTCAAACCCGCAATAGAACTCAAATTTTCAATTAACTTGTATGCATTGTCTTGGGTCATTATATCTTTGAAAAACTTCACAAAAACATAAAAAGAACCCTTTCGCAATACCAAATCAAAGTTTTCTTCAAATATCAAAGATTCTTTGAACTCAAATTCCTTAAAAATTTTGCTGATTCTAACTTTCAAATATTCGGCATCAAAGACTGAATTCATTGTTCTTGGAACAGGTATTGAAAGATCATCGATTCTACTTGGACCATATTTCTCTACATCTTTTGCTGGTATCAGTTCTGAGCTAATGATTCTTGGTGTTTCAAGATTCTTACTACGAATACTCTGGTATGGTTTCTTAGAATTTGGGAAAGGAAGAGAAACTACTTTATTTGATTCTTGTTCAGAAATCTGGATTTGTTTCACACTTTCCGTCCTTTGTTCTATTGTTTCATTTTTGGATTCCGTATGAGGTACTTCTATTCTAAGTGGGGGTAATAATCTGATAATATTTAGCAGATCTTTGATGAAACCATTATGCTTAATCCATGGGACAAAGAATTGGAAATTTGTTTTATGTTTTACAATATCACGTTTTGAAACAAAGAGAAGCTGTCCATTTAATTTAACAGTGGTTGCTTTAAGATATCTTAAAAGAATAGCCTTTTTTTCCTTAATTGAATTCCTATCGTGGCTTCTTGCAATAAAAAGAATTCCTAGAAATGGAACATTTCTTTGATTTTTTTCTCTCGAAACAAATTGTGAAATATTTACTGAAAATGCTTCTGCTTCAACTAAATCCTTCGTAAACTGTGTAAATCTCTTAATTATTGTATCTGTTTCTAAGTCTAAGCTAACCAGTTGACATGCTAGTACATATTGCTTTGATTTATCACTGTGAGTAAAAGTCAAAATTTTGTCATCTTGTTCGATTTTTTGAAAGTCAGAGATGAAGAAATTAGTTATATTTTCTTCAATTCTAAGTGAGTAAGTTGATATTAAACGTTTCAACAGCTTTTCTAGTTTTTCTTTATTGATTGATACTTGATCAAAATTGTAAATAATCAAATATCGCTTTTTTTTTGTTATCCATATTGAATACATTATTTCCCCTGAGTTCAGCTCATTAATTAGATTAGATATCTTTGCTCCCATTTCAAAGCTAGACAACTCAAATAAGATAATATTGTCTTTATAATCTCGATTCAAATTCATTTTATTACCTTCACTAGCAGAAAAGATAGTACTCATAAGACATCTACTCACTCTCTTGAACAATCTGTGTAATCAATATTCTAGTAGCAAGAAGTTATTTAAGCACAAGAATTCTTAAACATTATAGGATTCCTTTAGATAACTTCATCTAATAGTCTATGCTAAAAAGAACCGCTATAGACGAGATTGTATCTCCAAGACCAACTAATTTCCGAGAATTTTTTACCAATATTGAAGGTATCCCAATTAAAGAAAAAGAAGGTGTTTCCAGTATACCTGTTTTAAATAAATTTCCTTTTACATTAAACTGTGACTCTAAGTACAATTGGAGATTTTTTAGCTCCTCATAACCTTTGGAAGATAAATTTAATTCAACATCATGTATCTCATGGAAAGAGCCTATAGAGCCTTTCTTAGCTTTTAGTGCAGCAAAATATGATGACAAAATAAGAGCCTTTTTAGCCATGTCAGCTTCTTTATTGCTTATTACTGGAGATATTACAAGAAAATATCCAAGATAATGAAGATGTATTCTTAAATGAGAATACTCAGAAAATAATCCATGCAAAAATTGAAATAATGTTGTAGAAGTATTTTGTTGATCAAGTCTTTTTACTTCTTGCTCTTTTCTTGTGGAAGAGAAGAAGATAAGTTCTTGTTCATTTACACCAATTGAATTTACTAATGGGAACAGGTTTTTTTTGACAAAATTTCTTAATTTAACATTATTAGTTGAAGCAATCTCTAGATGTATATATAAATCAGGATTAACTTTCTTCCACCGTTCAATCATTTTTATTATGGGATTTATTATACCCTCATAGCTATTCAATTGTTCATTAACAAGGTGAAAACCTGAGATTATAGCTAAAGAATATTCACTGATAAAATTTGGACTAAATTCATAAAAACCCTTACTAAACTTAACCATGCTATTGACTTTATCATAGGAAACAATAAATCGATTATCTCTTGGGGCGACAAATTTTATTGAATTAATCTCATAGTTTCCAGCTTTAAATTCAAAGATATAATGAGAAATAGGTTCATTCTCTGTAAATTCTAATTCTTTAATTTCACAAATCGAGTATGAATTTGCTTCTTCAACAACAGTTAGAAGTGTTGGTTCCAATAAATTAACTAGCTTAGAGTCATATGTAGGTAGACTTAGTAAAACATTTCCAACATTAATATTCTTGAATAAATTAGCGATTATTCCAGCTTGACCACCAATTTGAATATTGTTAATTTCGAAATTATTCTCAATCCAGTTTGCAATTTCTATTGAAGAAATTACTATTTCAGCAGCCTTTCCGCTCTTCATAGAATCCAAGAAATAAAACAAGAAATCCTCAATTGTATTAATACTAGAAGGAAATTTCATTTTATCTATTGATTTAAGATCAATTCCTCCAGGTAATGCCAAACTTATTGTCTTTGGTGTAATTTCAATTATTTTGTCAATATTGACATTGAAACCTATTATTGCATTCCTTTTTTTAAAAAAATTCTTAGATACTTGTTCCAAAGTCTTAGAATACGCGTCATGCCAGCTTATCATTGTTGTATCTAATTAGACGATAGTCTTATAAAGGATTTTTCCAAAAAAATATTGAGTGTGGTAACTTGGACTGGAAATAGCTTATACTGGTTTTTACTCACAAAACTGTGTAGTAGATTATGGTCCACTTCCATATAATCAAGCTTTTAATTATTGCTTTTTATTTAAGAGGTGTAGAAATGAATCAGAACATAGAATCCCATGTTATGGAAAAAAGAGAGGATTATGAGAAAATTCTTTCTGAATTTGGCATTTCTAAGATTGACAAGATACTTCAAAGAATAGGCACAGATAATCTCTTTTTTAGAAGAGGAATAGTATTTGCACATAGAGATTTCGGTAAAATCCTAGATAGGGTGGAACAGAAGAAATCTTTTGCAATAATCAGTGGAAGGGGTCCCTCAAATGATTTACATTTCGGTCATCTTATCTTATACGACTTAATTAGACATTTGCAAGATAAATATGAATGTAAATACTTCTTACCCTTTTCAGACGATGAAAAATATGTTTTTCGTAAAGTAAATTCATTAGAAGAAACCTACAAACTGGCTATTCAAAATGCAATTGACATCTTTGCTATAGGCTTTAAACCTGAGAATGTGAGCGCATATATTTCGAGCATGACACCAAGAATACATTATCTAGCACTAACGTTTTCTATAAATCAAACATTTAATGCAGTTAGAGCAGCGCTTGGGTTAAGTGGAGAGGAAAATACAGGTGTCATTAATTATACAAATATTCAAGCAGCACATATTCTTCATCCAACTACAGATTATGATTTACCTGTAGTTGTTCCTATTGGATTGGATCAGGATGTATTTATAAGATTGACAAGAGATGTTGCAAGAAAGAGAAAAATCACACTTCCAGCGTCTTTATACATAAAATATCTCAAAGGATTAACTGGAGGACCTATGTCTTCATCCGTTGAGGAAACTTGCGTTTTCCTAAGAGATGAACCAAAAACGGTTAAAAAGAAAATCATGAATGCCCTTACAGGAGGAAGAACAACAATTAAGGAACAAAGAAAACTAGGTGCCAATCCTGAAATATGCACAGTTTTTGATTGGTTCTCAAAATACTTCGTTGAAGATGATGATGAACTGGATAAGATTGAAGCAGGCTGCAGAGGCGGAGATCTAATCTGTGGACAGGATTGCAAACCAAATCTGATTGAAATGGTTCTTAAATATCAAGAAAAGTATAACAGAAGAAAAGATGAAGTAGTAAAGAATCTAGACAGATATTTCGAGCATGAAATTGATTTATCAGTAATTGAGTAAGAGAGTGGTTTGTTTGTCAAAGCAAAGGTATAAAGGTAACCCATTCAGAAGAGTTAGTTATATACCTCCTGTAGATGTGATTCTGTCTGTTGCTTTTAAACAAACCACAAACCTTAGAATCAAAACATCAAAACGACGAATTTCAAGAGAGGAAAAAATATCAAACTTAGAAAGAGAAAGGATTTCTACTCTTACGCTGGTTTTAACAGAGAAATTGGAACGAATTATTAATCAGTTTCCATGGATTGAAAATCTCCACCCATTCTATAGTGAAATTTGCGATTTGATGGGTAATATCGATAAAATAAGGAGGATTTTGGGTCGTTTGGGTGGTATTGAAAAACAGATAAAAGAATTAGAGAGAGATCATATTGCCAGACTAAAAGAAACAAATCATCCTGATGAAATGGCAGAAATTAGAAATCAATCAAATGGACGAATGGCTTCTCTATTAAAGAAAGCCAAAGGTGATGTCAATTATCTAATTAGGGTTATTAAAAAACTCAAAACGGTTCCTGATTTCAATGTTAACTATCCAACTGTTGTTATCGCTGGAGCTCCCAATGTAGGAAAATCTTCTTTAGTTAGAGAAATATCTACCGGAAATCCTGAAGTTGGAGAATATCCTTTTACAACAAAGAAAATTGTATTTGGCCATAGAGATATAGGAATAACCAACATACAGGTAGTGGATACACCAGGTCTTCTAGATAGGCCATTTAGAGATAGAAATCTGATTGAACGACAGAGTATAATATCAATTAGACATATCTCAGACATTATCCTTTTCATGTTTGACATCTCTAAAGATGCTACTATCTCACTTGAGGAACAATTCAATCTTTTTGAAGATATTGAGAAAGAATTTCCTAATGTTTTGATTATACGAGTGTTGAACAAAACAGATCTACTATCTGAAGAAGAAATAATTGAGGGTAAAAAAACCCTAAAAACACAATTTCAGATAACTATTAAGGATGTAAATTCCCTACAAGGATTAATTGAAGAAATAGAAGCCATTGTTAAAAACTCAATATTACAAACAGAGAAATTCAAGGAAATATTGAAACTAACGGTGTCAAAAGAATTTTTACAACCCGTAGAAGAAGAAATTAATTATGAATTTTGAGACTATTTATATCAAATAAAAGTAAACGTAAATGAATCAGTAACTTAACTATATTACTGAATCGCTGGTTCTTCTAGACTGTTAGACAAACATTCCTTTATCTGAATCCACATCTGTTTCTTTCCTAGTTTTGCTTGCTTGCAATAAGGATTCAATTTCCTTTTCGATTCTTTCAGCTTCTTCGAGAAGCTCTTGAACGTTTATTTCAATGTTTAATACATCATTTATTGCACTTACAGCAACACTTGCTGCTATTGGATCAGGTCTTGAACGTTCAGCGTATGGTAGAAGAGCAACTGTTGGAAAATCATTAAGTTCATAAAACATTAACATATATGCCAAAGGTCCTGTAACATATAATCCTTCGTCTAAAATTGGAATTTCTACCTCGGGTCTTTTTTCCTTAAATGCTTGAGTATATATCGCTTTTATTTCATTATCATCTTTCAATCTTCTATCTAATCCACCAATAAGAATTGATTGTTTGAATTTTTCATTTATAGACCATTCTACTAAGGTCTTTGTAAAAGCTAAATGTTCAGATTTTATTGGTTCGAATATTGGTAGAACTACTACAAGGTCATCTTTTCTATATATCTCAAATGGAAAAGTAATTTTCTCATTTTTTATTGTTATAAATTGTGGAATATTGTCTGTAATTATGAAACCGATTCTTTCAGCTTTGAGGTTGTCAACAAGATGGCTCATTGAAATAAAGCCGCACTCCCCTATTCCATGCCAACCATTTAATAATGTGCAACCTTCAAAATTCTGAGGATCTTTGAAAATGAATTCAACTTGCCCATAATCTTTCTTATCATCCATGTTTAGTTATCTCCTAATTATTTAATTGGTATAGACTTTATAATGACTATTTTTGTACAGCAAGTTTGGTGTGCTTAAATAGATTTGTCTTCCTTTGATATTGTTTGTCTGATATCTAGAATCGTATTTTATACTAAATAATATACAAAATTAAACATATGATGAAAATAAAAAATAAAAAAAATGAGAGGTTATTTCTTGCCTCTTCTTCTACCGCTTCTTTTTGCTGCTATCAAACCTACTTTCCTTCCAGGTTGTGCATGTCTTGAAACGGTTGTTGAACGTGGGGGACTTTGATGAGCACCACCACCATGTGGATGTGAAACTGCGTTCATTGCTACACCTCTTACTTTAGGATAGTAATGACCTTTAGCTTTTTTATGATGATGCATATTTCCAGCTTTAACAAAAGGTTTCTCTGTTCTTCCCCCTCCAGCAACAATTCCAACTGTAGCTCTGCATCTTTGAGGAATTTCTTTCATTTCTCCACTTGGAAGCTGTACTGTAACTTTACCTTTATCGTGTCCTAAAATAGTTGCATATCCACCGCTGGCTCTTATTAAACGCCCACCATCTCCTGGTGTTAATTCAATATTGAAAACTGGAGACCCATCAGGAATAGCTTGTAAAGGCATTGTGTTACCTAGTTGAACTGCTGCACCTGTTCCATATTCGATTTTTTGTCCTACTCGAATACCTTCAGAAGGCAGTATAATCTTCTTGAGTCCATCCTCAAAAAGTACTTTAGCAACAGGAGCCCCTCTACCGGGATCATGAACAATATCTTTAACAAATCCAGTAATTTTTCCTGAATATTCGATTTTTGCAACTTTTCTGTATTTTACACTACCTTTTTTCTTATGAGAAGCTGCTCTGAACTGTGATGTCCCTCTTCCACGTCTCTGAACTAGTATTTTCTTACCCATTCAAATCACCTTTTAGAATAATCCCATTCGTGATGCAATATCAGTAGCATCATCAAATTCACTTAGCCTTACGTATGCTTTTTTTGTTCCTTTGGGAGTTATTAATGTATTAACCTTTTCTACCTTAACGTTGTATAGTATTTCAATTGCTTCTTTAATTTGCTTTTTTGTAGCTCTGAGATCAACCCATAGAACCAATTTATTTTCTTTTTCTATTAGTTCAAAGTCCTTTTCTGAGATAAGTGGTTTCTTTATAATTTTGTACGGATCCATTTTACATCACCCAAAACGTTCTCCTAGAGATTTAATTGCATCCTCAGTCCAAATAGTAAGTCTTCCAGGATAAGTTCCTGGTGCTAACATCTCTGTAGATAATTCCCTTACTGATATAACTGTGGTTCCTAGAATATTTCTGCCTGCTTTAGACAATGGACATTCTCTATCACCAACAACAATTAAAGGACCGACAGGAACTTTGTATTTCCTTCCTCTTCCTTTACCTTTACCGGGGCGAACTTTCTTACCTATTTTAATTCTCATGAGTTCTAAAGACAAACCCAGATTTCCCAAAAATCTAACAACATCTTGTGTTTTTTCTATAACCTCTGCTTTCGATTCTACAATGATTGGAAATTCCATTTTATCTTCAAATCTGTGCCCTCTTTCACCCACTGCGGTTTTTGATGCTGTATAAGCTATAGCTGATTTAAGAGCAAGTAGATGTTCTTTTCTATTTACTTTCTCTATAATCTTTTTCTTCGCTGTTGGAGGATGTGCTTTGTGGCCTCCTCTGGCTTGGGGAATAAAAGCTGTTCTTTGAGCACTATGTGTTCTAGAACCTTTAATACGTGGTACACGAGCTGCCCCTCTTCCGGGTCCCCAATTTTCAACAGCGACCATACGCCCAGCTAGAGGACTAACACCTTTAGGTTGTTTCTTCCAACTTTGCTCGGCTAAAACAGCACGTTTGATAACATCTGGACGAAATGTTGTGGTAAAAACTTCAGGGAGTTCTACTTTTTCACTCATTTTCTGTCCTTTGATTGAATATTTTGATACATTCATTTTTATCGCCTCACACTTAACCTTGTTGACTCCTTGTTGAGATATGCAGAATTTGTGGTTCTTTAATTGGTTGTGGAGCTTTTCTCATTGGTCCTCTAAGCATTACTGTTCGCTTTTTAGGTCCTGGTATTGATCCTTTCACTAAAACATAGTTGTTTTTTACCACACCATATTTAACAAATCCACCTTTGGGTACTATTTGTAATCCATCAGATCCTATCTGCATTATTCGTTTGTTGTATTCAGTCCTCACATGGAACCCCATTTGCCCATATCTTGGAATAGTCCACATTGTTCTGGCTGGTGTCCATGGTCCTATTGATCCAACACCACGTTTGGTACCTTTGGACTTGTGTTGAAGTATCTTAACTCCATGTCTCTTTACTGGACCTTGGAAACCCTTACCTTTAGTTACACCAATTGAATCAACAAATTCTCCTGCCTTAAATACATCCCTGATTAGCAATTCTTTTCCAAGAAGAGAAAGACCGTATTCATAACCTTCCTTTATATCACTACATCCAATTTTGATTTCAGCTATTTGAGGTGTTTTCATTCCTATTCCAGTCAAATAAGGTTGTGTATGAACAATTGCCCTTAATTCAACAATTTTTTCTAGTTTATCTTCCAGCTTCTTCTTAGCCTTTTCAAAATCATATTCTTTTGGAGTTTTAAGTCTACGTTTTAGCTCTTCCTTGGTTTCAGTTGCTAAAAGATCAGCAGCAATCTGAAGACCATACGCTGATTTTTCGTAACCTCGTAATCCAAAAATTACGATAGGAGGTGTCTCGATGCATGTTATAGCTGCAATTACTTCTCTATTCGCCAAGTGACTCCTTGGTCGATCTTCAATATATACGCAATGCGTCATCCCTGCTTTGATTCCGAGAAATCCCAATAGTTTGGGAGCACCCTCGTATTCTTGCCATGCGCGAGGTGCAGGGATAATTCTTCTTGCTCTTACCCTTCGATATCCTAGTGATGATCGATGGGGAGCACTTACCCTTCGATGCCCCATATTTATCACTTTATGTTGCTAATTTTAATTTGTTAACGTCTTATTGCTTATTCTTGCAGAACCCATGAACTGCGTTTTGACGTCGTACTCCGACTTTATTAGCATCATATAAATATGTCGTTAAGAAAGAAATTGCATGAAATAGTCATTTCAGTAGAAACTACAAATCTTCAACAGTTATATGAAAACAATCTGATTTTCTTACAATGTTAGTTTTTCTTTTTATAAACTTCTGAGTCAAGTCTATGTTGGTTTTAGTGTGGTTTGAGATGGTAGGTACAGATATTTCTGATTTTCCTTCAGTTAAAAACAGTGGTACAATCAACTGATCAGCAGCATATTCATCTACAGCTGCAGAACCATGAGAATTTCTTTCCCAAATCTTTGCACACAATCCTGCAACTTGTTCAGCAGTTATTCTTCTTTCACCTGGAATAAAACACCCAATTCTACTACCTGAAGAATAAGTTCCAACAACTGTCAATCCTGAACCAGGATTTAGAGATTTAACATAGTTGATATTTCTATTTACATCAACATTTAGTTTTATTTTTTTTATGAAAGCATCTGCTTGTCTTTCAGCAACATGCCTTCCCTTCAATGATTGTGAAGCTGTCGAAAAAATTTCTACTTCTAGTAATTCCCCTTTTTCTATTAAGTTTAGTGGGGAGAGCATATCGTGACTTTTAAACTGAAAAGCGCATTTTGCACCTCCCCTAGGATAAAAGCCATAGTGCATTGTATTTGTTTTTATTTTCTTATCCATTAATCCTATTAATTCATGAGTTATGTGTTCAATATATTCCACTGAAGGGGCCCATTTACCATGAGTGGCACCACCATTTATAGTTAATTCCAAATCTCGTTTTTGAGAAAAGGCATAGAATAAGACTGCTTGTGCTACTAAACTAATGCTTCCAGCTGTTCCAACTTTTACAAATGCTTTATCTGACTTTGCATTTTTCTTTGTTAAAACTAATTCTTTGTCTCCAACATTTGAATCAACCGAAATAAATCCAGAAAATTGTTTAATTGCATTAATTGCTTCTATGTGTTGAGCTCTTAAACCAGGATTTGATCTATTAGAACGAATGTTGAAAAGATTCAAATCAGTATCTGTAGCAGCTGCTAAAGCTGAAGATATTCGTACTATGGAACCTCCACCTTCTCCAATGGAACAATCTAAATTGAAAGTCATCTTAAATTGTATAAGAAAGGAAAGAAAAAAAATTTAACGGTAAGATTTTTGGAATCTTGATCGAGAACTTCTTCCACCAAAATGTTTGGGTTCAGTTCTTCTTGGATCACCTGAGACGATTGTTTTATCATAAACAGTAAATTTTTCCTTCATTGTCAAATCATCATAATATTCAATCAATCCTCTTGCAATAGCAGTTCGGATTGCTTCAGCTTGACCCATAAATCCTCCTCCCCTTACATTGACTCTTATGTCAATTGATTCTCGTACTTCCTCTCCTGCAATAATGAAAATCTCGCTAATCTTTATTTTACTCAATTCATTTGGTAAGACTTCTAAAGGCACTCCATTAATTCTAATTCTGCCTTTACCTTCTTTTATAGTAGCTCGAGCAATAGCTGTTTTTCTTTTTCCTGAAGATACAATTACTTTACCCATATTCATCACCTATTTATTCATTCCACCCAAATTCTTTACATAATTCACCAATGGTTATTTTCTTGCATGTTAGTTTGCTTGCATCTGCAAACTTGGGTTTAATCATTTCACTATCAGTAAACTCTTCTGGAACTCCAATGTATGTTAGTAATCTATGATATGCTTGCCTTCCCCTGCTTTTCTTCCAAGGCAACATACCTCTAACTGTTCTCCTAACCAAACGATCTGGTCTTTTTGGGTGAAATGGACCACGTCTAGGATTAGTATGTGTATGTATCTGTTGCATATCTCTATATTCTCTTAAAATTGAATGTTTTTTACCAGAAATAACAGCTTTTTCACAATTCAGTATATTTACAGTATAACCTTCCAGCAAATATTTGGCTACCTCTGTAGATAATCTTCCTAAAATTGCATTATCTGCATCAATATTAATTTTGGTAACTGAAATTTGAGTTCCAGTTGTTGTTGTGTTTTTTGCCATTTTTCACACCAATTATACTATAATCTTAATTTTGCTAACCTCTTGTTTTGATTCCAATAACTCATCAATGGTTATGTGTTTGCTCTTACTGGCTTTAATTTTCTCTTTTGCTCCCTCTGAGAATTTCAGAGCCGCAATTGTAACTTGATGGTTTAAGTATCCAGCACTTAGAACAGAACCGGGAACAATGATTATATCATTTTCTTTAGAATAACGACTGATCTTACTGAGATTGACTGTAGCTCTCTTTCTTCGAGGTCTTTCTATTTTCTCTGCTACAGTTTTCCATAATGCTGCTTGTGTTTCTGCAGTTTTCTTTTTTAATTTATGAATAAGTTCAAGTACATTTGGATCAGTAGTTCCTGTTCTTCTAGGCATTTTAGTTCACTTTATGTTTCTTTTTCCTCTGCCAATGTTGATTCAAGAGTCTTTTTGAATTCGTCGATTTTTGCGAGAATTAACTCACCAGATTTTGTTAATGTTGTTGAAGGATCTAAACCTCCATTAGTTTCAAAGGAAAAGATGACTTTTGTAGAATCTTTGCCGATTGTTATTGCATTTGGTTCGCAAACCTCAAGACAATAATCACACAAAGTGCAATTTAAAGGATTAGCAATTTGGACTTTATCACCAGTCTTTTGGTAAACTCCCCTATAACATGCGTCTATACATGCTAAACAATTAGTACATTTTTCCTTATCTATAGTTGGGATTGGAAATGCTTGGTAACCCATGGCAGAGACAGGTTGCCATTTTGCATGTTCTTTTCCTTTGCCAAGTTGTGCCATACACTCTAGTTCCAGAGCTTGATTTGGTCCTAATTTTACAATTGGAATCACAGAACTTATAGGTTCAACTCCAGCCTGAGTTGAAATTAAATCCGAACTATAAACAACAGTAGATGTTTGAGCATCTGTTTCTTTTGAGAGTGTTAATGTCACGGTGCATAAATTACAACCAATCCCTCCACAATCACATTCATCTCTGAAGTTTAACTCCAGAGCATCAATGTCGAATTTTAAAGGAATTAGTCCCAGTCTGTGGGCTATGAACTCATCAAAAAGAGGTGATGTGTTTTTCAAAACATATACATCTTCAATAGTCAATGATGGCACTTCAGCTAATGCTGTTCTTCTAATTGCGTTAGCAAATGCTAATGTCACATCTGACAATATGAATTTTATTGAATTAGGAAATAACTCTATAAGTTCTATATCCATAGACGCACCCGGCAAAGGATTCTATATCCGACCCAATGATGATACTAAAAAAGGTTTTCCATCTTCAAGTTATTTAAGCATCAACTAAAAGCATGTGAAAAAGTACTCAAGGATGTTTAAAATCAGTTTTGTGGAGTTTAAATATTGTCCTTTATACAAATAATGAGAATTATGTTAATGCTATTACAAGGGATAAAAGGTTTGATTTTCAAGAAGAAAAGAGGATCGCCTATATTAGAAGAAATTCTTTTGATAGGTGTCGCCATATTGATTTTTGCTATAATCTTTGGAATCATTTTCAGTTTGATTGACTGGTCAACAACCTCTTTTGATAATCTGTTTGGTTAAAATAAAAGCTGGTGCGGAGAGGGAGATTCGAACTCCCGGACCACTAAGGACTAGATCCTCATTCTAGCGCCTTTGACCACTCGGCAATCTCCGCCTAGGTATGTATTAGACCCAACCTACTGATTTTTAACTTTATCGGCATATGATTTTTAGTACAGGAAATATCTAAAAGTAAGAATGAAGAATTCCATTCTCATTTTGATTTTAAACAACCTGCGAAAACAAGTTGGAAAATCTTACCACACAAAAAGATGTTTACGTGGTAAGATAGATCCCGCTTATTTGGATGTCAGATAAGTTTCCAAAGAAGAACAAAACAATTGGATGACTTATATCATCATTCTAATTGTATCATTTCCCTGAATTGTAAGATAATCTGATAATTTATTCTCTAATCTGCTGAAACCATACTGTCTGCATTTCTTTATTGCCATGTATTGTAGAGCGGGTCCCAATGGATCTCCATTTTTGTAAGCTCCTACTTGAATAAAAGCTTCCATAAAAACACGCATCTCCAGAACTTCTATCCTATGCAATTGATTTTTATACTTCCTCAGCAATGGATAAATCTCTGCAAACCTGTTTATTTTAAAGTATTCTTGAGCTGCAAGTAAATCAGCAAAAGATTTCTCTATAAAAGTCATCCTATCTTCTAATGGCCTCCTATTTAATGTAAATATACAATCTATAATTTGTTCTTCATCACTATTAGTTGTTTTTTCATTTAAGAAATTAATTATGTGTTCAACTCTTTTTGTACTAGGATTACTTAAATTCTTTATTTCAGCCAACTGCTCTTTGTTGAGGTTAGCATTCAGAAGGAACTCACTAAAAAATATTGCATTGGTATGACATTTGTCTATATTTCTGAAAATAGTTTTTACCAAATCTTTCTCATTTTCACTTCGAAAATCTTTTAATCTTGATTTAATGTAGAATTTCGTCAAATTGAGATTATGTCTTGTTTGTTCTTTGTTTTTATTATCAAGTTTATTAATAATAGAATCTTTTTTCAGAATCACTTCTAATAATTGTATATTTCTTCTCGATTCAGCCAAGTTTCCCTTCAAAGCCTGTATTATTGACAAGTGTGACAATGTTGGTAAATAAAAAACATAATTCTCACTTTTTGGACTGCTTGCTTCGAAAATCTTCTTTGACAAAAGAAATTGCTTTTCAGCTTTCGATAGAAGAAAATCCAAGTCTAGAGTAGCCCCAAGAAAATAGCGCATTACAGCTTGTAAATCCTTTGGCAGCTTTAAGGATTCAAGTTTTCTGTATATGTTCTTAGTTAATTGTTGCACCCCTACTCTCTTTTGTGTTTGAAAATATATAGTACTTAGGTAACCTAGCGCACGAATTAAACCCTTATAATACCCTTTCTTCTCAAAATAATCTATACATTCCTCAAAAATACACGCGCAGTTTGGATCACTTTCTCTTTTCCATTTATCAAATGCATAACTGTAACGAGTTATATTATAAGTATAACAGCTACAGTTGCTACATGCTTCTAAGAGATCCATAGATTTTTGTAATGCTTCTAAGCTTTTTTCCTCATTGCCTTTAAATCTTTCAATACCCCATTCTATAGAAAAGGCTAAAATCAATCCTTCCTGATAATCCAAATTACTTGCAATTTGTTTCATCAAAAAAAGGTGTTCTTCAATCTGTTTCATGTTTTTTTTAGAGCCAAAAAGCTGTTTTATTTTTAACTCCAGGATATTGACAGTTGATTTTTTATCTTCAATATCAAAACTTTTTTGCAGAGCTATGTTGATAGTTTCTAGTATTTCTTCAGATTTTTCATTTGCGGCAAATACCCTTAAAGAATTCAGTATTTCTTGTAATTCAATCGCTGTTCTTAATGAGATAATGGTGCTTCTAATACTTGTTAGATCCATTTTTCAACACACACCTAAATTGCTGTATAGGGAAACATAGTTAGGTTTCGCATACTTATAATCAAATTCATATATATACTTAAGAAATACTGGGATTTGTTGATAAGATGATAAAAAAAGGAGAAAAAGGATGATTTAATTAGTTTGGGAACCAACCAGGGGGTAAATCATCATCATTGCCTGGATCATATTTTAGTTTATACATCATGTTTCAACTCTTGGAAAGGTTACTCTAAAAGTAGAACGAAGCTATTAAAACACCCAAAAGAAAAATGTGACAAAAAAAGAGAAAGAAAGAGGAAACCTAACAGTTATGGCAACCAAGCAGGTGGTAAAATTCCATCGTCTCCTTCGTCAGGGTCATATTTTTGTTCATACATCAAATTTCAGCTCTTTGGAAGGCACTGTAATATTACAGGAAAGAACATACATAAACCCAAGAAGAAAAGAGTTCCAATCTCTCTTTAAAGCCAAACCGCTCCCAAGGATTTCTATTACTCCAACATCTCTTCTTTCAAGCCACAACTCTATAGTGTATTTTATGAAGATAAACTAGGAAAATACTCATTGATTTTTATGTAAAAAATGAGAAAAAATAGCTTTCTTAAACTAAGGAAGCCATACAGGAGGCATAATATCTCCATCTCCCTCATCAGGGTCGTATTTTAGTTCGTACATCATGTTTCAACTCTTGGAAAGGTTACTCTAATAGTAGAATGAAGCTATTGAAATACCCTAAAGAAAAGACTGACAAGTAAGAAACGAAGAATGGTTTGTTTTTTACATTCAACACTTACAGATATTTCTGATTTTGGCTTTGTTTCTAAAACTGTATTTTAAACCAAACAAAACCCCGTATAGGAAAAAGAACGTTTTTCAACAAGAGTTCACTTTCAGAGATGTCTCTCTATTAAGTATAAATAGTAAATTCCCTTGACTATCTTAGAGACGATATGATGCACTCATCAGATGAAGAATATTTTAATTCGCTAATCAAAAAACCAACTGTATTCAAAAACATTGGTTGTTTGTCTGTTACATATACCCCTCCATATCTTCCACACAGGGAGGAAGAACTCAGGACTTTAGCTAAATACTTCAAAACAATTTTCGAAGAACAAGATGAACCATTGAGAAAAATTTGTATAACTGGACCAACAGGATCTGGAAAAACAACTCTCGCAAAACGGTTTGGTCAGCTTTTGGAAAATATAGATAAAAACAAGAATTTTTTGCTTGTCTACATTAATTGTAGAATTTACAAAAGCCCTTATCTAATTATTAGCACTCTTGCAAGAAAACTAAATAAGGCAATTCCTCCAAGAGGTTACTCCTTTGAAGAATTACAATCACTTCTCATTAGATTGCTTGATTTTTATTCCCCAAAGGTTTTGTTAGTTTTAGATGAGATTGATTATCTTATATCTAGAGTAGGTACAGATTTCCTTTACACATTACTTAGAATTAGTGAAATGACTGCTAAACAATGGATTTCATACATTTTTATAGCAAAAAACCTGAATTTTATCCATCAACTGGATGCGAGTACTCAAAGCAGTTTTCAATCTAATCACATTTCCTTGGATCGATACTCTGAAACTGATTTAAAAGACATTATTAAATCCCGATCAGAATTAGCCTTTTATGATAGTACCATAACCGAAGACTCCGTTGAACTTATTGCGGATATATCAAGTAAATCAGGAGATGCAAGATATGCAATAGAAATACTTTGGGGGGCAGGCCAATGCGCTGACGATGAGAGTTCTCCTATAGTTTATCCTGATCATGTAAGAAAAGCAAAAGCTTTGATTCACCCAGAAATAAGAAGAGAAGTAATTTTAACATTAACCCTGCATCAGAAATTAATACTGCTTGCGATTATAAGAAAACTAAAACACACAAAAAACGCATATATTTCAACAAATGATGCAATTAGCTCTTATAGATTAGTTTGTGAGGAATATGAAGAGGAACCTAGACGGCATACCCAAATCTGGTCATATCTGAAAGAATTATCAAAACAAGATGTAATCAGTACAAAAATCTCAGGGGAAGGAATGCGTGGTAAAACTACACTAATTAGTATACCAGACATATCAGTAGAAACCATAGAACTCTTTCTGATGAAGTCAATCGAAAATCAAAAGAAAACAGTAGAATATGCTGAAAAATAGGGGAAAAACAATGACAAAGGAAAACGATAGAGAGATACAGCTTAAAATACCATTAGAAGATGTTTTCTCCTCAAGAGGAAGGGTAAGAATTCTAAAGTTATTAGCTGAATTAGGGGAATTAAACATTTCTGCAATATCACGAAGTATAAATCTCAATCATTCTGCAGTAAAAGGGCATCTAAAATATCTAACAGATGTAGGGTTGATAAAGGAAAAGAGATTTGGTAGAATCTTAATATATCAATTCAAAGATAATAACATCCTTGCTCATTCTTTGAAACAATTATTCAAAATATGGGGAGAGAACTAAAAAATTATTGGTGCCTCGACCGGGATTTGAACCCGGGTCTGCGGAGTGAGAGTCCGCAATGATTGGCCAAGCTACACCATCGAGGCCGTAATATACTGAAAATCACTACGCTTTTTAATTTTTCTTCTTAATACAGTAGATTTTTAATTGTAACTAATTAAAGCTTCATGAGAAATGAAAAGATATGCTGTACGTGTATTCTACGAAGGTAAAGGATATTATGGTTATCAGAGACAACTTGAAAAAAGGACTATAGAAGGAACTATTATCCGAGCATTAGAAGAAATAAAATACATTGATTCACCAGAAGAAAACAATTTTAGAAGTGCAAGTAGGACAGACAAATATGTTAATGCTATAGGTAATGTTTTTTCATTTAATAGTGAAAAAAACATAATTTTAGAAGAATTAAATTCTGCTTTACCAAAGGATAAAACAATTGCTTGCTGGGGGTATTCTGAAGTTGAAATGGATTTTTCTCCAAAATACAGTATGTGGAAAAAATACTGGTATATCATCTCTAAAGAGTTTTTAGAAACGAACTCTTCCATGACAGTTGATAAAATCAAAACTGTTAGTTCTTTGTTTAGAGGAGAGCATGATTTTAGTTTATTTTGCAAGAAGGATCATAGAAAAACGACTAGGAAACTTGATAAGTTAACAGTAATTGAGCAAGAAAATAGAATTATCCTTGAATTTTTAGCGAATTCCTTCTTATGGGAACAAGTAAGAAGAATCACAAGTTACATCCTAAATTTTGATACCTTATCAAAAGAACTGCAAAATACAGAAAAACTTCTTCAAGCACAAACGAGTGTTAATGCATTAAATTTAGAGCCAGCTAACCCGAAGCAGTTAGTATTGGTTGAACATTTTTATGAGAATCTCAAATGGTTAACTAGTAAAAGAACAAAAGAATTAATTTTAAAGAAATTTGAAACAGAGATACTAAAACTGAAGCAAAGAGAAAACCTAGTTACCTCAGCTCACAAGTTCTTTCTTGATTTGGGATAGGTAAGAGAAAGTAGAAAGAATTTAAGAATCCTTCGAACCACTTTCTTTGACTAGTTTTGCTAAAAATGCACTAAGCTGAATGTTACTTGAAGCACCTTCTGATATTCGAAAATCAACCTCTGCCAAGTATTCATTTAACTCTAGTTTTTGTAGGTCTGGCAAAGTTAATGATGGAATTTCTCTGTAAATCTGATAAGTTACATCAGTTCCAGAGAGACCATATTCAAGAATCAAATGTTGAAGAGTATCTCTTGCTTTATGAAAATCTCCTTTGAGAGCAAATTTAAGCATTTCACGAATTTTTTCAGGGTCTGCATGGCCTACTGTTTGAAGAACGGTTATTCTTTCGACGGATTTACCTGAAGCAACGGTTGATTGTAAAATGTTAATAGCTTTCCTCAAATCACCTTCTGAAATATAGAGCACAGTTTCAATTCCCTCGTCATCATAAACTAAACCCTCTTTATCACATATTTGAGTCAAAAAATCCTTCATGCTTGCTTCATCTAGTGGTCTAAAACGAAAAATCGCACATCTAGATTGGATAGGTTCAATTAACTTGCTTGAATAGTTACAGATTAAAGCAAATCTGCTAGTTTTTACATATCTTTCCATAGTACGTCTCAAAGCATGCTGTGCAGCTGATGTTAGGCTGTCAGCTTCATCTAAACAAACAATTTTGAATGGAACACCACCATATGATGCAGTCCTAGCAAATTCTTTGACCTTATTACGAATTGCATCAATTCCACGATCATCTGATGCATTTAACTCTAAAAGGTTTCTAGAAACATTACTGAACCCAAATAAATCATTAGCTAAAGCAAGTAAAGCTGTTGTTTTACCTGTACCAGGAGGACCAGCAAAAAGAAGATGTGGAAGATTTCCCCTTTCAACAAAGCCTTTTAACCGCAAAACAATATCCTCATGACCTTTGAGTTCATTTAGATTTTTTGGTCTATATTTTTCAGTCCACATTATATCATAATTATTTACCATTTTTCCACACTATCAAGTAAAGGTTTTTTCTATTTAAATCTATTACCAGAAGTTTGGTAAAAATGTTATTTCTAAGAATCAGATTTGAAGTATCAAGAAAAAAAGTGGTGTTGATATACTAAATACTAGAATAGCCATTGAAAAAAAAGCTGATAGAGATGACTAGTTGTAATAGTGTACAACAAGGAAAACACGCTGAAAAAAAGGTTATCAGTGAATATACCATACAAGGATTCAAAATTATTATTCACGAGGAAGACAGAACAGTCTACTATACAGCAAAACCATTGTTTGCCTTTCAAACGGATCCATTATTATTTGCTGAACTGTTTGCTTTAGTCAATAAGAATAAGGATAGACTTGGAAAAGAGATTCTAAGATTCGACGATCTAGTTGATACAATTAAATCAGTGTGTATGTGGAAGGTTTTAGAAATAGATGGGCTTGAAATAGATCCAGAAGTATTTACAGAACTTTTTATTTACAGATTAATTAAATTAGACAGATTAATTCCTGCTTTATTAGATCATTATGTAAATGAAATTTATATGGATCAAAAAGGATCTGCCTTGTATTTAGATCATCAGACCTTTGGAAGGTGTAATACTAAAGTAATCCTTGATGAGGAGGAGTTAGAAGCACTGATTACTAGAATCAAGCTTGAACACCCAATTACTATTTCAGCTAAGAAACCATCATTGAAAATTGAATTTCAAACACAAAGATTTCATTCACGTATTTCAATGGACTTTCCTCCTCTTTCACCAAATGGACCTACTTTTAATATTAGAAAACTAAAAAGAAAACCACTCGAATTATTAGACTTAATCAATCTTAATACTTTACCTACATCCTTAGGATCTTACTTAGTAGAGGCTGTAATCAACAGACAAAATATCACTATTATAGGAGAACCTAATGCGGGAAAAACAACCTTGGCAAATGCTATTGATTTATACACTCCTAAGCACTGGAGAAAAATAGCAATTGAGGATGCAATAGAATCAACCAACCAAGCAGCAATGGGTTTTAAGCATCTATCTATTCAAGTAGATTCTTTTGAATCAAACAAAAGTAACCATACCAAAACATCTGAAATCTTAAAACTGTTACACAGATCTCCAGATTGGATATATTTGGGGGAAATTCAATCTAGGGAACACACTCAAGCAATGTTTGAAGCTCTTAATGCTGGTTTGAAAGGAATACAGACAGCCCATGCAGATTCAGTTGAAAAAATCCTTAGAAGGTGGGAGAATCTTCATAAAATTGCTCGTTCAGATTTTCTTTCTTTAGATATTATCATAATAATGAGGAGGGAAATAACAGAAAGCACTTTCATTCGAAAGATAGTTGATGTCTATGAAGTAAATCCTAACAACGTTAGTAAAGAAAATGATTATGGTTTCTTAACTAAGATATATGATGAAGAAATGAATGAAAATCAAATGTTTCAAATAATAAAAAACAAATCAAGGCTAAGTAGTAAAATTAATTCAATTCTAGAGAGAAATCATTTTTTCAGAAGTATGCAAGCAGAGAAATGGGGATTAAAGCTTGAGAATAATATCTCAAATAAAAGTGAGAAAGATTATTTATGAAAACAATAAATTATGTTAAATCCAATTCCAAAGTTACTCAATTCAGTATCTTTCCAAAGGTAATATTATATAGATTGGCACTAGGAAAAATTGAGAAACATTCCAAATTCTTTATTTCTGAAAAGGATTATAGGAACATAAGGTTAATTGGAAATTCATCTTTGCTGTTTTTTGTAATTTCGTTTGTGCTTTTTCACTGTGTTACTCTAATTAATGTTCCAATTGCTTTACTTATCAGTTCAATAGCAAGTATATCATTTCTTTTTGTGTTAAGTGATTATATTCGCACCAAAATACTAAACCGTCATCAAAAATTTGAGGAAACAGCTTTTCTAATAATTAATTCGTTATCAATCAATATGGTTGCAACTCAATCCTTTCCACATTCTGTTGAGCTTCTGTTGACTAAAGGAATCAAAGACAAATATTATACTAAATATTTTCAAGATATGCTTTACAGTTTGAATCTAGGGGAAAATGAAGATGAGATAATCAATAATAGCGGAAAAATTTTCTTAAATAAACAGTATGAAACATCATTCCAAAATATAAAAAACGAAAATGCATTCATTGAATCTGATCCAGAATTTATATTGTATGTAAGAAAAGGAATCAAACTAATAGAAGATAATATAGTAATTTTTATCGCAGTTTCTTGTCTATTACCACTAGTACTAAGTATGGTTCTATCATTCCTGTTACCATCAAACTCTCCTACAATATTCATTTTCCCTCTTCTTTATGCAGTCTTTGGAACTCTAATTCTTCGTTTCATGAACAATAAGAATATTGGTGAATAATATGATAAGATTAAATTGCACAGACTTTAACTTTCTTAACAATATTGCTTTGAAACTTGAAAATGGTGAAAATCTGGAAAGATCTTTCTTTCTATCTGAAAATGTACCAGAAGAAATTCTTACTAGATTGCAATTAGGAGAAAATTTACTAGAAACAATTTCTTCTATTGATTTCAGTTATCCTGCTTTAAGAAATCTTTTTTCCTCTGTTGACTACGCTGATGAAACGGAAATTCTTGAACGAGTAAAAATTACATCCAAATTAATTAGAATGCGTGAAGAGGTTCTTAAAGAAAAGGAATCATCTTTGAAAATTCATAGAAGGAGACTAAAAATTATACGTTATGTAACTATGTTTACTATTGCGATGATTGCAGGTTTTTCTCCTATATTCTCAAATCTGTATAGTTTTATTAGTACAGGGGAATTTACCAGTTCTTTTTCTGTTTGGTCAATACTATCTGTATCATTTCTTATTATAAATTTACTAAATAATTATTACTTACTTAAAATGGGTAATGAAGAAGGAATAAAGCTCAGGCTTATTCCTGTGATTTTGTTACATTCAGCAATAGTTGTGGGTGTCAGATTTTTCATACTAAATCTTATCCCTATTTAGAAAAAAAACTTCAATATCCTAGTTATTTCTGTAGATATTTTTTGAAATTATTCGAAGCTAGATGATAATCTTTCGCTGATTTCTGTAATTATCTCCTCATAATCGTAGGAAAACATGAACTCCGCATGATCCCGAATTGTGAATTCAGCAACATTCGCAGACTGTGCAACCAACTTCTGGGTTAAAGCAGAGGAATGTTTTATCTTTCGTGATAGAAGTTTATCAGCCACATAAGCTGAGGCAGCAGAAAGGGGATAAGGTCTTCTTCCTCCACGATCAGGATAAGGAATTCTTTCAAGTATTTTTAAGCAAAGAAGTTGAAGTATTTTTTCATAAACATAAACATCTATTGAATATTTTTTCTCTATTCTTTCTTTTATTGCTTCAGAACGACAGATTAGAGAACAAATTCTAAAAACATAGTCTTCACTTCTCCTAATCCCACTTATAGAGGGCTTAATATTCAAATCTTGCATGAGACTTAGTAAGTTTTTACCAAGAACTCTATGTCCTAGTTCTCTATAAGTTCCAACAATCTCTTTTAAGGTAAGGGGACAATTATGACCACATTCACGAACACTTAGAAGTAAAGCCATTGCAGATAAAAGAACATGGTTTGTTATTTTCTTCTTATGTTCAGATTTATACTTATGATAAAGAAAGAGTGTTCGATCTCTTATCTTAGTGGGAACTTGAAGTCGTGAAAACACTTCATTTAAAATTTTAATAGTTCTAAAATCCGTTTCTTTTCCTTTTATAGCTCCTGGAATATGATAATAATTTTTGAATTTTCGAAATTTATATTGATTTGTTTCATCCAATAGAGACCCATTAGCATCTCTAAACATGTATTCCTCAACTGAACCAATCGAAGAACCCAAAGAACTTACAACGGCTAGATTATTATTAATTGATGTGTATTGTTGATTTCTTCGAGTTCCATCCCGGGACATTGTACCCAGTTGAAAAGACGATGATTCAAGAACGGAATCATGTACAAGACCACATTTTTGGCACACGTTTAGACCATTTTCTTGAATAATTCTAGAACCGCATTCATCACATAAGCAGCTTTCCATTTTACTCAGAAAAATAACCTTCCCGAAACTATTGAAAATTGTTAAGATTAAAACAAAGCTATGAACTATTTCATGTACGATTCAGTACTATGTTTGGTATTTTTGTTTGACTTTAAAAGAAAGAAGAGGCAGAGGGTTGAAAGTATTCAGTCCACAGTAAAAAATCGTTCTTGTGTGTTTAAACGCTTTTTTACTAGAATGAAACTAATATAAGAATTATAAAATCTACAAATACAAAAAAGAGTATGTTTTAGGCTACTCAAACCTATTGAAAATTGTGCTGTTTTTAAAATATAGTTAGTATATAAGAATAGAATGAGACACAAAAAAATAATTCCAGTAATATTTCTATTCTATCTGATAATATCTCTTAAATCTCCTTTAGTTAATATTAATGATTCCACATCTATTGTTGATATTAATGGCAATGAAATCATGAAAAATCTAAATGAAGAAGAGGAAAAGAAAGGAATTGAACCCACTGATAGTTCTGGACTTCTAAAAAATAGTCAAGCTGAGTTAGAGGAGGAAATATCAGTAAACGGTGAGGAAAATTTAATAGAGGAGGCGTTAAATGGTTTCACTCCAAATATGAGCTCGACGGGAAATTATGTGGGGGAATCTTTAGAAGGGAATCTTGAAGATGAAAACTCAAGCATTTTCTTACCTAGCAACGGACAGTATTCACTAGAAGGAAATGTTACTGATTTACAATCTCAATACATTAATAATCCAGGGGCGGAGGATAGTCAAGAATTCTATTCAGAAGGCACTATTAAAGCCGGAGTAGAAGTTGAAAGATTGCATTATTCCGGAAGCTGGGATGGGGAGTATGTGTGGAAATTCTATTCTTACAATTCAGAGTCCATAATGTATGCACTTTATCAAAAAGACATAAGCTTATACAATACGGATACAAAGATATCTTATAATTATCTTTTAGCATCAAACTCAAGCTTACAGTATGTGTTGAATTCATCTTTAATTTTTGATTTTGTTTTTGATACTTGTCGTATTATGGTGATTCATTGGCACTACACAAATGTAGAACCACCATCAATTGGAGATAATACAACATCTCCTTTCATAGTATATAGGCTATTACAAAACAGTAGTTGGGACAATCAGTGGAACGATAATACGCTTTATATAAGTGATCTCTTTTCTGAAGAGGATCCTTTGATACCCACAATGCTAAAATCATTTGGAATTTATGTAATATCTCCTGAGGTTTCCGATTGTACAATTCTATTTGATGATTTAAAACTCGAAACCTCATTAACGCCCTCAGATATTAATCTAAGATTAAATGACATACAGATAAGTTCTGCTAACATGGGAGAAGGGAATTTTAATGCAGACATCTTATTTGAGGGAATAGCACCCTATGAATATAATATAGGTTGGTATCACAATTCAAATCATAGTATAAGTGCTAATTTCACAGTAAGGGCATCAGGTGTAGTATCCATACCATATGAAAAACAAATCTCTTTTCAGAATGAAACATCTATTCTACTTTCTATTTCAATCAGTAATCTTTCACTACTTGTAAACCCAGTCAATTTTTCGTATTCCAATAATTGGTTAATGACAGGAAGCCTACAAGGTGCAGATATTTTGAGTGATATTGATATAGGGGGAGGATATCGGAATCTCTCATTAGCAAGAAAAGCTGGAATCTATGATATTAATTTTCAGTTCACTCTTCCGAACCAAATAATGGCTACAAGTATTGAAAGTTTAACTATTTTTGAAACTCTAAATGTTACATTTATTTTTCGAGAAACACTTCAAAACAATTTAATTGAATTGTTCTGGATTGGTGCTGAAAATGGAAGTGCAATGGGTGAGTTAGTAAATGATGAATTAGAATTTACCTTTCCACCTAGGATTACAAGTGGAAGTGTTGAAATAACATTTCTTATAATCGAAAACAATCTAATAGGGTTTGAAAATACCACTGTAACTCTAACGAGAGAGGCTTCGGAATTAATTGTTGAACAAGAAATTAATATTCCAAAATATGCGTTGAAAGAAATAAGTGTGTCTTACCTCAGCCTTAATCATTTAGTGGAAATTGAAAATGCTATCATATATGGGATTTTAGACAATGAAGTTCTTCCTAGTTTCATAATAGAGAATCAGTATATTTTTAGAATTTCTTCTTTCTATCTGACAGAAAATAACTATACATTGGAGATTCAAGCTGAGTCTTCTTCTCATGCAACAATTCGAAAAACCGTTAACATTTTGATATATGACAGTGAAATAAATATAGATTTCGAGTATGAAAATGCAGAGATTTCATCAGATTTTCTTTTACACTTTAATGTAACCTCCAATAATTCACCGGTTGGTCTAGTACCAATCACAATTGAAATCAATGAATATGGAGCTCACACAGGAGTTACAGACGAATATGGACTTTATACATATGTAATTTCTTTACCTCAAGATCTCCTGACTGTCAACATTAACAGCTCAATTTTCAAAGCTTATACACCAATTGTAACAAAGACATTTCAGATTATGTTAGAGAATTTACTTATAACGGCTGAAAAAGGAAATGAAGATGTAATAATTGCAGAGAATATTACACTTACATATAATATTACTTATCCGTCTACACACGATAGGTGGGTATATTACATTAATGATGATATGATGCCTCTTTTAGATGCTTATGTTGAAACAAATACCTTACAAATTCCTGTTCATATGGATTCAGATGCACTCTTTTGGCATATTCAAGCAGATTCCAGTGTAGATGGCCACAAATTAAAAATAACTACAGTTGGTCCTAGTTTATTAGCTACGATAGAAGAGAATGATGATATGATTTCAATACACTTTATTATTAATTCTGAGGTTAGAAGCTATTCTAATGTTTCCATGTTATATTATTTGAATGAAAGTTATTCTACTTCGAAATATGAGTGGAAGCTTTTATCAAATGGTCAGGATGATGTAACTAGTTTTTATGAATTACAAGTAAACGATCTTTACATTTATGTAACAAATCTGCAAATTACAAAGGGAAGTGTATTAATGCTTGATTTGGTGGGGACCAAGGCTTCAAATACAAGGTCTATAACAAACGTAGTAGTACCATTAGTATCAAGTTCAGGGGTGCTACTTGGTGCAATGACTGCTATAATTAAAGTCTACAAGAAGAAAAAAGGAATGGTTCTCGAAATTTAAGCATCTAAATTGTTTCTTCCTCTTTTCCTACACTAAATGCATGGTAAAACAGTGCAAAAATGACGGCAAATATAATTACAATAATTATCACGGTTTTTATTATAGTGAAATCCATACTAACCGGTTGAAGCTGCATTTTGTTTATTAATAAGCTTTTCGACCAATTGCAAAAAAAATAAGTATCTTTATTCAGTATAAATCTGCTTTACCATGTTTTTGGTTGTTTCAGCATATCTAACCTTCTCTATTGAGTTTGCAATTAATTCTAAGCTTTTGAGATAAAGATTTTGATTTACTTTGCCACTTATTATCAATTCTGAATTAACAAAACTCTTAGCTTTTAAAAAGGAATAAGGAGCTTTTTCTGATTCATTTTCCTCCACCATTCTTGCTGCAGAGTCAGCAGACATTTCTAAGACAATTTCAGCCAATTTACCTGCGCATAGTACATTGATGTTTCCTGTTCCATCATTAGCAACGAAAGTAAAAAGAATACGATTTAATGGCTTATCAGTATCTCCATGCACTGCACAATTGTAATTGCCATTTTCCTTTTTCATCTTCTTTTTACATTCAGGACATAATGGATAAACAAATTGTTTCTCTATGAGTTTCACTACAGTTGCTTGAATAGAAACTTCATCTCCTTCTTCAATATCCTCTATATCTTTAATTTTTTCCAAGTCAATTTTAAGTGGAGAAACCTTTAAGCTAGATACAAAACCTTGAGGATCAGAAGAATTATTTAATGATTTTCTTACAATTGAATTTTTATTAATTAATAATTCAGTGCCATAACCAGCGTCTTCTTTAACACCCGCATTATAAATTTCAATACTATCACCAATACTTACTTCAGAGATCTTAATTACATTTTCACGCCAACAAGTAATGCGAATGGTACCTGATTGATCTTCAACTCTTAAGTTTCTTAGTTGAATGATTTCATCTTCTTTGGTTTTTATATCTTGAATTGGACTTAAATCACTTACAATACCTTGTATGTGTGCTTCCTTCATTTCGTCAGTGACATCTTTAATGTTTGTAAAATCTAACTGGTATTGGCTAATTGAATTAGGATCTATGCTCTCAACATCTACTCGTGTTTGATTTCCACAATGAATCTCAATGTCTGAATATTTTCCTTTTCTTGTAAAACCATTAATTATAGGAATAATTTTGTTTATGTCATTTTCATTTACTAATTGAGTTTTATCATCCCATAAAACAACACGAATAATCCCTGTACTATCAGAAATTGTAACGTCTCTTACTTTACCTTGGGATCCATTTTCTCTAGAAAATTCATGTAAGGGATTTACATTAATTATCAAACCTTTTGTTGATATAAGAGAATTTAACTCAGTAATCTGATCTATCAGTAATAATTGAGCACCAATATCTGTTCCTGAGCCAACAAAACCTTTTTTCACAATTATGTCAGCCAAATTGTCCCTCTTAACAATATTTGTGTATTTGCTTGAATGTAATTCTAGATGTCCCTTTAGTCCTACTTTTGCAGCTAACCCCACAACTTCAATAATATCTCCTAAACCGATATCTTGAACATCATCAGCTTTTTCATTCCAAAAATTAACATAAATCTCTCCGGTTTCATCACCAAGGACTAAACCTTGTTTATTACCTTTTGAACCATCAGACCTTTCAAATTCAAGGATATCATCTTTTTGAGTTATCTTACCAATTAAGGAAAGATCAATCTCATTTCCTCTAATATTCTTAATTTTGGAAAATACAGATTCAAATACAGGTAATTCAGAATCATCAATACCTGAGGGTCTAATTTGAATTTGGCTCCTTATTCCTAAGTGTACCTCTACAGATTCATCTCGCCCTGCTCTTGTATAGCTATTTAAAATTCTTATTGGATCTCCTACTTTGCAGTTAGTGTCTTGTAACTCAACTACTTTCTGATCCCAAAACACAACACGAATTTTACCAGTTTTATCCTCAATGAGAACCGATTGCAAAACTCCATCGGAACCATCTTTTTTCTTGAAATTATGTTGGTTGTAAATTCTATAAATACGACCTAATAGATTGACATTGGTTATTTCTGGAACTAATTGATTGATACTTAAAGTGGTTTGTACTTGAATTGGGGGTTCTGAAGATAGGTCAACACCCATTTCCCTTGCTACAATATGAACAGCCCCAAGCTGTGTCACAAACTCCCCTAGTTCTTCCATCTTATCATTGATAAGTTGATGAATCTCTTCTTTTCCCATACCTGTTTCAGTTGAAATTATATCAACTATTTCCTTTAATGAGCGTTGACTTGACATGCAACAAACTTCCTTATTTAATTTGTATAAATCTTTTGATTGGATTGTGATATTAAATTTACTGCTTTTTTTCCTACAACTAGGAAAATCTCTGAGTGATTCTTAAGTTTTGAATAAATAAGGGTAAAATCACTAGCAAAAATAGATATGAAAGAAAACCATTTACTATTGGTTTCCATGTTTTGGACTTCATATGATTTAACAAATGGTACTTTGTTGTAAAACTCAAGAAGTTCTTTTGAGGAGATAATTACTAAAGTCATCAATTCATCATTTTCCACAATGATTTGGGGTTGGATTAATCCTCTATCTTTAAGTTTAGATTTAATTCTAAATAATGTTCTAATGGAAACATTGTTTTCTTCTGCTATTTTTTTAATATTTGGTCTTCTAAAATCTGTTTCACAGTTCTTCATGAGTTGTAGCACGTGATTTTTACTTGATGTAGGAACATAAAAATCATCGGAATCTTTCTCTTGATCCAAGCTTTTCGAAGTTTTCTTAGAGCTATTTATAGAAATCCAATCCTGAAACGAAAGACCACGGTTCAACACTTCTGTGTTACAAACTATTTTTTTATTTACAACTTGATAGATGTAAGGCTGTTTAATTTCTTGAAAAGATAAACCATGAAAGAGTTTGAAATCTGGAAACAAAATTATTTTATCTAAGAATTTAAGCTCATTACTAGAATTCTCAATTTCAGTGAAACCAAAGAATTCATAAGCATCTATTTGAGAATAATCGGCAAAACAACCAAGAAAAACTCCTCTTGATTTCAGGGAATTAATTACATTACTTATTCTTTTCTCTGAAATATTCAGCTCGTTTGCCAAATCCTTATTGAGAATATTGGGGTTTTTATCAAGTTTTTCTATTACTTTTCTTTCCACAAAGTCTAGTTTTACTTTTCTCTTATTTGTTAATAGATTTATCTCAAAAAATTGAACGACCTCACTTAAATTCATTCTTCTTGAATATATACAATCATGAAAGTTCTTTATTTCAATCCAAAAATCTTTATAACTAGTAAACTTCCAAAATTCATTCATTTGAACATTTTTTTCATTATAACAATATCTTAGGAAAATATTAGTAAGCTTATCTCTCAAATTCTGATTAAATCTAGGGAAGCTGTCTCTGAAAAGATTCTTAGCCATAGTTTGGGAATATTCACTAATTTCAAATCTAAAGTCAACTATATCTATTTCACCATTAAATAATGATTTTAGCAACCTAAGAACTTCCGTACTAGCATCATGCGTTCTCTGAACATTCATCATAAAAATAAAGAAATTTGAATATTTATACACCACTTTTTGTAAAAGAGAAAAAACAAAAAATATGAAGAGAACTTTGTAATCACTTGATTTTAACAGTGGTTCTTCTTTTATTTCTATATTTGAAAACAAAAATTGAAATGCCAAAAATTACAGCAGAAAGAGCAAAAACAAGCAAAGCATAATTCTCGAAAACCCATATTGCAGGAGGATCTCTTTCTGGATGAGGGGTATATTTCAGGAGCCAGAGAATGAGATTGTTCCATAGTTCGAGATTCTGATTCTGTTCAATCCAAGTTGAATTTTCTGCAATCTCTAAGTCACTGAACATTATTGTTGAACCTGACATGACTAATCTGGTGCTTCTGGTTTTTTTTGCAAAAAGCCAAGTAAGGAAACCCTTGGTTGGATCTCTAAATATATCATATTCTTCATTAATTGCGTATGATGTAATGGGTGTTCTTCCAACTTGAACTATTTTTTCCAATGACTCGTCCTCCAGTCTTTCATTTCCTAATGAAATAGAGTCTGAGTAAATTGTAACATTGTCAATTTTTGTTTCCTGCCAGAAAAAATCTATGTTTTCATTGAAAATTGTCCTTGTTGAATTATACTCATTAAATGTTACATGAGTTGTATTTCCATATGTACTATTGAAATCATCTACAATTACTCTAGAAAGTGACTGGTTTGCTCCAAACATGAATCTTGCAGATGTTAACCAATTGTCTCTCTCATTTAGTAATTCATTCATTGTGGTAGGATGACCTGTTATATTATCCTGTTGAGTCAATGGATTGCAAAGTAGAAATAAAGATCCACCAAGTTCTACGTAATCAAGGATTGCATCTTTCTCTGTTTGGTCTAAGCCATCATCGTCTCCAAGTCCAGGGTTTGTAAAAATGAGCAGATTTACACCTTGAAGGTTTGTAGAATTAAATCTTGATTCAGTCTGGAATAAAAGTTTAATTACAAGCTCAGTGTCAGGATCTTCAATTGTAATATTAGTAAGGGAGCTTAAAGCAGTGTCCATAAAAGTCCTATTGAAAACTTGTCCATGTGATTCATCAAAAAGAATTACATAATTCAGTGCCTGTTGACCAGAAATATCATATACGTAGGGTACATTCGTTACTGTTACCAAGCAGAGCAATAAGAATGCTAAAGTGCGATTTTTCATATTATCCCTTATTAAGTAATTTGTTAGGAAATTAAAGAAAGTATATTTAGACTTTTCGCCCTTTGTGGATTTTTATTTCTAATTTCGAAAATAGAGGATTTGTTGAAAGAGTATGGAAAATTTATAGGGTTTTTTCTTATAATTATAACATTGAATCAGAATCTTTAAAAATTATATAAAAAGGATTTTATTGAATTTGCCTCGATAGCTCAGCTGGTAGAGCGTTACCTTGGTAAGGTAAAGGTCAGGGGTTCAAACCCCCTTCGGGGCTCCATAGACTGTTTTGTATTCATATATTCGTATTGAAAGAATTATTAAGCTCAATTATTTAGATATTATGAGTTAAATGAAAGGTTTCCTTAAAGATGAAAACGTCATAATTGAAGAAATTAAAAAGTTTATAAGGCAAAAAATTGAAATTTCAAAAACAAAAGGGGCAGTAATTGGTCTCAGTGGTGGAATTGATTCTGCAGTTATTGCACACTTAACAGCCCTTACTATTGGTAAAGAAAAGATATCACTTATTCATTTACCTGAAAAAGAACTCGATCCAATTCATACTCAAGATGCTCAATTAACAGCTAAACAATTAGACATTCCTCTCCAAATCATTGATATTTCATCTTTGGTAAAGGAAATGATAACAGTACATTCAGAATTGAAAGAGAATCGGTTAGCCAAAGGAAATTTGAAAGCTCGATTAAGAGGAGTTAACCTTTACACAATATCTAATCTTGAAAACAAATTAGTAATAGGAACGTCAAATAAATCCGAGATTTTAATAGGCTATGGAACTAAATTCGGCGATTTAGCTGCAGATATATGGCCTGTAGGAGACATTTACAAAACAGAATTGTATAGAATAGCTGAAAAACTTAATGTGAATCCAAAAATCATAACAAAACCTCCAACTGCAGGGCTTTGGGTTAAGCAAACCGATGAGGAAGAAATAGGGATTTCTTATAAAAAGCTAGATCTATTACTCCTTGGTTTAGAAAATGGATTGAGTGAAAAGGAGTTAATTAAAACAATTGGATTAAAGAAAAATCAAGTAGATAGAATAAAGAGATTAATAAAAAATAATAAACACAAAAGTATGATGCCTGAAATGCTAAAGATTCAAAGGTAGTAACAGAAAAAATCTTTCCTTGATTTTCGTGGAGTATTTAACTTAAACTATGTTTTAATATTTGAGAAGAAATGGCAGCAGAAATTGGAGAAGTAACCCTTCAATATATTCTCGATGTGGTTCTATTGATTCTTCTTTATGCCTCTAAAACAGGAATTTGGATCGGTTTAATGATTACAACTGAAAAAACAAGTAAGGGATTAATTCAAAGGAATCTAGGTTATAACTTAAACAAAATTGGAAAAGGTATCGGAATTATTATTTTCTCCTTGATAATTTACCTATTACTGATTTAGATAAGAAAATTATCTTTTTTTCAAAGCTTTAATATATAATGAAATTAAAGTAAATTGATATTCTCTAATATCAGTGATTAGATTTGGCGTTTCGAGATTTACTGGAATACGGAACAATTCCTCAAGGTATAACTCATATAGCGGGTCCTCCAAATTCAGGAAAAACAACATTAATTTATCATACATGTAGAGGTCTAAAAGGGAAGAAAGCTCTATTTTTTGATTGTGAGATAAATTTTAGTGCACAGAGATTAATGGAAGTTAATCTGAATTACAAGGTGGAACTAAAAAATATCACCGTTATTAGCTTATTTAACAAGAGTCAACAAATTAAAACATTGATGAAAGTTCATAATTTTATTTCAAACACAGATTACGCATTCATGGCCATTAATGGGATAACGGATCATTTTAGATTTAGAAGCTCAGATATCAATGAAATGAGTTTATATAAACTACTAACATTGCAAATGGCATACCTAAACATGATTAGCAAAGAATACCAGGTTCCTGTTTTAATAACAAATCAAGTCACAGCTTTCAGAGAAAAGGATAAGAGAATTATTAGACCTGTAGCAAATTCAGCTATAATGAATTATTCAGACAGAATAATTAATCTAAGACATGTTAATAAAACACTGTGGAAAGCACAGCAAGAAAAAGAGGAAATTTTTTATAAAATAACTAATAATGGTATTGAAACAATCAAAAGTAGGTATTAATCTACTTATAATTTAGCTCTAAAAATCAATAACACAGCAATGTACCATACAATTACTAAGACTGTTCCAATCAGCTCAACTTTTTGAGCAGTTCCAACATCAAAAGCAAATTTTGTTGCATAATCAAGCAAATATAGACTTACTGCTCCGAAAACCAATATAAATCCTATAACCAATCCTTCAATTAGATATTGTGTATGTAATGAACGTGCGATGAAAAGAGGGCTATTACCAAATTGACCTATACTTATCAGAACATCCTGATTTACAACCATATATGCTCCACCACCAAAGATATAGAATACAATCCCATATATGAGAACGTAAATTAAACTTCTGGGAATTCGTTTTGGCATACGAATTGATATTTGATGTAGATTGAAATTAGGTCTGCGAATTCCAGGTAGTAACCACGGTAATCTTCTAGCCATTCTTATCTAAAGTTCGGGTTACAACATACTATTTTAAAGATTTCGACATATAAGAGTAAAGAAATTCCTTAAGTTTCTTTAATTGTATTAATTATCCCTTGAAGATTATCTTTTTCTCCAACGGATAAATAACTAAACTAGCTGGATTTTTATTAACATAACTTACAAGAAAAGGTTCAATATTCGTTGAAGGTACTTCTAGTTCAGAGGAGATTTCATCAAAAGATAGTTCTTTTTCACTATCCAATTTATCCTCTAGAAACTCAGTAACAATATTTTCAAAGGTTTCTGAACTTAAAAATACCAAATTATTTCTTAATACACCTTTAAGTATTTCATCTTTAATCATACTAATAATAATCTGAGCAAAAGTGTCCACTTCTATCCCAAATTTTTTCTCAAACTTCTGAATCTCATATTCTGGGACATTTGTTAAGGAGGAACTTATAGCATTTTGAAGATAAGTAATTGTGAAATATTTCTTATCACCAATAATTCCTTTTTCTAGATGATTCAACAGTGGAAGTAAGGTTTTTTCTGTTACAGTCCAGCGATTCTTGATTAAGGACATTTCTACAACCCCTTGTTTTTTAAGTGAATTCCTGATTTCCGATAATTCCTCATCTGAAATGGAAAAGAAGTGAAATTTCTCCGGAAGAAAAATACCTGCCATTTTTCTGTTTGAAAGTAAGTTACTAATCGCTACATAGCGTTTTTCCAAAGAAAGGTTTGATTGAATCTTTCTTATATTGATGAAGTTTGTTGTTTCTAACTCTTCTAATAGTGTTTTGGTGAATTTTTTTTCCTCAGAAGCAAATAGATCTTTTATCTTTTGTAAAAATGAACTCATTATACTCTAGAATGATAATTTTGTTTCTTTTCTAAAATGTTACTCTTTGTGTTCATTCGCATATTAAACTAATTAAAGCTTAGAGCGATTGATATAATAATTTACTCCCAATTAGAAATTGTGGAGTTTATTTAGGTTGTTAGTGTATAACTATAGATGTCTATGATAAACCACGAAAGAATATCTTCGGGGATAGAAGGTCTTGATGTTCTAATGAATGGTGGAATAATCAAGAATTCTATTAATTCCATAGTAGGTAGTAGTGGAACAGGAAAAACTACTGTTGCCTTAGCTTACTTATATCAAGGACTTTTAGAAGAAGATCATACCCTTTATTTGTCCTTTGAAGAAACCCCATCAAAATTGATTGGGGAAGCCGAATCTTTGGGAATTAACATTAATGAAATGACAAATGATGCTGAAGACCTAATTCATTTAGTTGAAAGTGAGAAGATTGTAGAGTTTATGACAAATATACTCCCAGCCTTAGCACAAAAATTGAAACATCGAAATGTTAAACACACAAGAATCATTTTAGATCCACTTACTCCAATATTGTGGGAATTTCCTTCAGAGAAAGAGCAACGAAAGGTTCTAACTAAAATTTATCACCATTTGAGCTCTCTAGGTACAGTATTGCAAACTGTTGAAGAACCTAATGCTTTTGGCCAAACAGATATTGGTGCCAAAGAAACAAGAGTACCTATTTACTTATCTGATAGTGTTATTCACATACAAAATCTAGGTTTGGGGGGAAAATACAACAGAACTTGTAAGGTTGTTAAATCTAGAAAAACACCCCATCACGAAGGAATCTATCCGCTTAATTTCGTTAATGGACCAGGTCTAGTAATAGATACTAGCTCAATTCAGAATGTTACATCTAATCCAGTTATTAACGATATAAGATACCAAGAATTAATGAAAAGAGTGAAAGAACTCTCCAAAGATAAAGATCCAAAGAAAAGAGTAATCGCTCAAATTGCAAAGAACCTTCTTGGCGAGAGAGAGAATAGGGATGGCTCTCAGAATATGGAACTTGTGGAAGCATTAACAGATAAGCAGATATTACAAGAGGTAAGAAAATGAATTTTAGCCAAGGAATTGGTTCTGAATTAATGGATTTGAATCACTTAGATGAAGTAGAAGCAGCGATACTCTTCCGAATTGATGGGGATGTTGTTGATTCATCATTTAAGGAAGAATATTCTCACAATTTATTAAGAACAATTCAGTGGTGTAAAGCAAATGTTGACAAAGTTTCTTTAGAAATGAAATCCAACAACCTCAATAAAGTAACTTACGAATTAAATGAATTCTGTGTAATCTTCTATGTTGTAAATAGCATAACAATCCTAACAACTATTGCAAGCAAAAATGCTAATCTTAGTTTGTTATCTATAGAATCTAAGAGAAAAGCTCTCTTAATATCTAATTATTTGTGAGGGATTTCTTTATGCAGATAGCTACAAGGACAACTAGCCACAGATCTATCCATACAACTACAAAACATATCATCAAAGATGTTATTGGTGATATTAACGGCACACCTGATTTTATCCTTATTGCGTATACCCCAAATTACCGTGAAAAAAGAGAATATGAGCAAGCTATATCAAAAATTTGTGAGGAAAGCGGAACACAGAATGTAATCGGAGGAACATTTCCAGCTGTTGCTACATCGAATGATATACCAACTACTCAAGGTTGTTCTGCAATGGCTTTCAAATCATCAGAATTGAATATTCATTCTTCAGTTTCCTATTCAAATATTAGAATAAACCCCGATAAAGGAATAAATAAACTAATTCAACTCTTCAAAGATGATCAAAATAAATTCAAAACAGGTTTCTTCCTCACACCTGGTCCGTTCTTTCCACCTGATGCTTTCGAGGACATGAAAATATTGGATACCATCTTCGCACATAAATTTAGGAGAATGTTCAATATGATTGGAAAACTCATTAATCGAAATATGGGGAAGAATGGTTATGGTGTAACATCGTTTGCATACAAGATGCTGATGAAATTACTGGAAAATAACGTAGAGAATGCCCTAGGAGGAGCTACTATTGATTTAGACATGCTTTCTTGTTATCAATTTCAAGGAAAAAATGTTTTTCAAAATGCAATGGTTGGAACAGTCTTTTCTTCTGATACCTTGAACTTTGAACATAATTGGACATTTGATAAATCACAAAAGACTAAAAACTTTGAGCTATCAAAGGGACTCAAAAGCAGCAGTTATATCCATGAGATAAATGAAAGACCCGCCCAGGAAGAATTTCTTGAATTACTAGGTATGTCTAAAGATCTCTATGAAGAGGCTTTCAAAAATATGGCTTATGCTTCATTGTTGTATCTTTCTACATTGAAATCAGAGAATCAAGGGAATCTACCATTTGTATCTGTATGTCATCCAACTTTGAAAGGAGTAATTTCAACAATTCCAGAGGAAATTTTAGATGAGAGCGAAAAAATTGCGGAATTTTTTACACAATCTGGTTTAGGAGTGCAAAAATCTGCATATGAATGTGCAAATACAGCAGCACAGGAAATTGACCATCCAATTTTTGGCCTTTTTATTAACTGTAGCAATAGATTGCTCATTGCTGGTGATAAAATTGAAGAAGAAAACAAGATGGTCAAAGAAGCAATAGGAACAGATGTACCTTTTATGACCTTATATTCGGGAGGAGAATTTTCCATAATTAAAAACAAGCCAATCTACTCCTCGGTTTCTGTACATGGGCTGGTAGCAGGATATAACAGTTCACCACAAAAAAATGTGGTGCTTTAAATATTTTTTTGGATATGATTATGATGAATACAGTACTCCCTCAAAACTCAAAACATGACAATATATTGAAAGTTGCCGTATTGGGATTAGGTTCAGTGGGAAAAACTACTATATCTAAAAGCTATTCAGGAGAACTTGATGATCCAAACCAAATTTCAATGACAAAAGGTGTAGACATTACAGTGAAAAGAATAGTTTACCAAGGTCGTACAGTAACTATACAGATTTGGGATTTTGCAGGGCAAAAACAATTCCGATTCATGATTGATGTTTTCCTACGTGGAGTTAAAGGTGTAATGTATGTTTATGATATTACTGATATAGAAACCCTAGCCTATTTGAATGAATTTGTTGATCTAACTCGTAATTATTTAGCTAACCACTTCTATCCTAAAATTCCAGAAGTTTTAGTTGGAAACAAGCTTGACTTGGAAGATGCGGAAATATCCATAGAAGATATCCACGATTTCATGAAGAGTTATAACATCAAAAAGCATTTTCTCGTGAGCGGTCTTTTATCAGGCAATGTTTCAGAACCCTTTGAGTATATTGTTGACCAGATAATAAACAAAGAACAAAGTCTAGCTGATGAGCTAGTATCAAAATATCAAAGCTTCTAGTCAAATAGAAAGATAGGTAATCAGATGAGAAAGAATGACAAATTTATTCACAAAACATTCAGTTGTGATCATTGTGGAAAAATGCTTGAATGTAAAATTGAAAGAAAGCAATTGGAAAATTTAAGAGATAGTCAGTTGTTTAACTTTGTTTTAATGCACGCAGATGATCATACATTAATCGTTTCAATTGACGGTAGAGGTGAAATTAGAAGATCAAGGATAGCATCACTTAGTTCCAGTGCTGTTCAAGAAACTGAATTTTCTGATCTAGAAATTTACCACGCTTTAGAAAAATGTGACAATATTATCGATGCCTTTAATGTTTTTTTAAAAAATAAATAAAAAGATATTGAAAAAGAAAATAAGAAGGAAATAGAAAATTCTAACCGAATAGAGCACTTAGACCTAAATCGGCATCTTCTTCTGGTTCTTCTTCTTTTTCTTCTTTAGCTTCTGCAGGCGCTGCTTTATCACTTGCAGCTCCAGGAGATGCTGCAGCTGGTGCAGCAGCCATAACAGTAGCTTTCAAAGCTTCTTCAATATTAACTTCTTTTAAGGCTGCTACTAAAGCTTTAATTCGAGATTCATCTATTTTTGCTCCAGCGGCTTCGAGTATTCCTTTTACCTTTGTTTGAGTAATATTTTCACCTAATTCATGAAGTATTAATGCTGCATATACATATTCCATATTTTTTCACCTATCCAAATAACGATCCTAACCCTAGATCTTCCTCGGGTTCTTCCTCGGGTTCTTCCTCTTTTTCTTCAGCTACAATGGTTTCAGTCTGTTGAAGTTTTGGAGCTTCAGAAAGTTTGGCCTGAGCTTTGTTTGACAAAGCTCTTGAATCTTTTTCTGCTACAAAAGTTGCGACAGAAAGAGATCCTTGAACTGCTTTTGTGAGAATTAATGACAGAGATTTCTTAGTTAGAAATCCAGCATTAACTGAAAGATTGAGAGCTAATTGATGAGCATTTGAAAGTATCAACAATAAGCTTTGTTTTGTTACAAATCCAGCATTAACCGCTAGATTCAAAGCAGAATTGTAAGCCCATTGAACGTTTGCTCTATATTGCTCATAATCGAGTAATAAAGCGTCGCCAGGAAGGATTTCCCCGTCTTCAAAAGCAACAACAAAACTCAAACCAGTTTGAAAGGGATTGATGTCTAATCTTCTTAAAAGAAGAGCAACGGTTCTATTTACACGGTCACCTTCTTTAGTTACAACCGCTTCCTCTGCGATACGTATTTGTCCTCCTTCAATCCTTGTTTTGAGTCCTAATGACTGTAATTCAGCAATGACAGGTCCAGGAGGGATTCCTGTATTCATTGGTCTAATTATGACATCATTAGGTGCATATTGTCCAGCTTTTGCTGGTGCGGGTACTTTATTCTCATCCATGAAAGTCGCTAATTTGTAGGGATTTGTTTCACTTAGCAAGAATGCGCAGGAACCAACAATGTATTCTAATAGTTTTTCAATGCCTGGAACCTTTTTCTTTAAATCAGAAATAGCGATTCTCATTAAGCTGTTTCTAGCCATAACAATTTTAGCATCCTTTCGTAAATCTTTTCTCATTCTTTGAACAATGCTTGCATTGATATTATCAATCCTAACGAGTCCAATAATGGGATAGGATATGAGATCGTTCTTCAGTTTCTCAACTATTTGTTTTTTCTTTTCAGAAACTTTTACAGTTGACATCTTGTCACCTACTTGACTTTTATTGCGGGACCCATTGTAGTTTTAATGTAGATTGTGCGTATGTTATTTTCCCCTTTTTCGAGTCTGTTTTCAACGTTTCTTACTACAGTCAATGCATTCTCAACTATAGAATCATTTTCCATAGCTATAGTAGCAATCCTAGCATGAATAACAGGGGATTGTCTCAAACGGACTTGTATTGTCGTTTGAAAGCTATTGATGAGTGGTTCAATTGGTGCAGTTGGGGGTAAAGGTCTAGGCATTTTACCGCGAGGACCAAGGAATTTTCCCAAACTTCTACCAATAGTTGGCATCAATGAAGCTGTTGCGATAAAGAAATCATATTGTTGGGCTAATTTCTTTGCTATCTTGGGTTCTCTACTAATGTTGTCCAATTCATCTTTATTGATGATTCTAGCTGCTCCTGCTGATTCAGCGTCTACTAGATGCGACCCTTCTCCAAGCACACAAATCTTAATATCTTTCTCTAGAGGATGAGGGAGTCTAACATCCATCTGAAACCTCTTTGAAGGATCTTGAAGATTGATATCTTTGAGATTGATTGCCATATCAACTGATTCAACGAACTGACGAGCAGGTGAATCTTTTTTCATTTTTTCAATTGCAATTTTAAGTTCTTGTTCTACCATAAGTATCAGCCTCTACCACTTCCGTTAAGCCCATTGACAACGGTCAGCGTGGTCAGAACTTAGGAGAAGAAAAGAATGTCTGCTTTTAAATCTTATCAAATGCGAGAGTATGATTAAGTATTTATTGTCTCTTTAATCCTAAGAGAGAATCTTGTAAGAATACTATAAGCTTCGTTTGGAGTTAGGATATTCTCTGAAATAAAGTCCACAACCAAAGTTTTTACTGTACAAAAGACTAGATTTTCATCGAACTCAAGGTTTCTCTTTGTAGATATTGCGGAAACCAAGGAATGAAGTTCTCTCACATCAGTAAGCATAATAGAAATCTCTTCAGTGGAACATTCATTGAGTATAGTAGATTTCACAACTTTTGCTCCCATATTATACTTCAAGCAGTTTTTCTCGCTATCCTCCTGAAAACACAATTGTTCGCAGATTAAGTTTTCAGGTAATAATCCTGCTGAAGTAATGAAATCCAAAGTGTCCTTCTCAATAATCATTTTCTTATTAGAATCAATTTCCAATTCTTCTTCTTTCAGAAAATTATCTAACTTGTTTTGAGCTAAATCTTGTCTTTTACTAGTAAATTTCTTGTTTTTTCCAACGATATTCGCGTTACTCTGTTGATAGATAGAAGTTCGCATATCTATGAAGTTATTAAATAGCAGAGGAAAAACGCTTCTACCATATTTTTTCAACATTTTCGTTTGATATTCAGTAAAGCTGATTGGATCTGTCGCTAAGTTTAGTGTTCGAATTTGTATAGCTGAATCTGAACCTTCAAAGAATAAGAAACAATGTTGTGTTGGTAAACTCTGTATTTTAGTGATCTCGTCCTCTTCTAGATTTAAAGCTTTGACTATGAGATCTGTTTTTTCACTTGACCTGAATACAAATTTTGTAGCAGAGTTACCATGAACTATATTACTAACACTTTGCCACATCTGAGTAATAGTAATGTGCCCGATTCCGAGAGATCTTCCAAGTAAGAAATTGTTTTCAGATGTAATCAAAGATGCAGAGCTTTCGGAATGATAGAAATTAGGAATAATATTGATGGCTTCTTCAAGAACAACTACATATCGTAATTTGTTAGTCATCTCTCTTGCAGAAGCTTTTCTATAGAGCATTTTAAGTACCAAATTGCATACCAAAAAGATATCAGAAGGTCTTGCCGCTCTTCTCTGGAACTGGCTTAAATCCAAAATGATACTTCTACCCCCTTCTAGAAGGGAAAGATCTAAAGTTGTTCTCATAGCACCTAAGATTTCAAAATTTATTGGATTAAATATGAAATTTAATCTGTTAAGAACGGCATCAATAGTTTGTTGTAAATAAGTGATGTTTGAATGAGCTTGCAGCTGTCTTGAAACCTTGAAAATGTTTTCAACAAAAACTTGTAAATTACGTTTGGGTGCTTTATGAGTAAGTAAGAGAGCACTTTCAAATAGATTCTTCATAGCAGGTGTAAACTCTTGATTTGAAGAAAGTAACATTTCCTCTATAATCAGTAAAGTATTATGGATATCATCTTCATCAACTGTTTCGAAAATATTTATGCAAAGAGGATGAGGTTTTCCAATTGTATAAATTTCGATTCTTGGGTCTTCTGTGAATGTTCTAGCATACTCACCTTTAATGTCAAAAACTAGTGTACTTATTTTCTTCTCAAATAGCTGACCGACAATTGATGAAACTAGTTTTGTCTTCCCCCTGCCGATAGATCCTAGGATTTCAACATTAAGTAAGAGGTCTTTCACATTTAGAAAAATCTCCTTTCCCATATCATTTTCATCTATTGCTCTACCTACAACAATAACATTATCTTCATCCTTCAGTATAGAAGAACTTAGACCATCTCTTTTAGCACTAATTGGTAAAGAACCACCTCTATAAGCCATAGGCACATGAACTAAAGAAGCGATATCGTCAATCAATACAGATTCTTTCTTACGAATTGGGGAGAAAACTAGACTATGAAAGTTCTTGTTAGGTGTTATAACTTTTCTTTTCTTCTTAGACAAACCAGAGGCATTGAAAATAAATGATTCTGTAGCATTGTCTTCAGATAAAAGAAGAAGATCAAAAACAATTTTCTTAGATTCTCTCCTTTTCTTATCTGTTTTAATGATAAAACAAGTATCCTTTATTTCATTCTTAACAAAGATGTTATACATTTGATCAGTCACATTAAATTGAGTAATCAACTCAGAAGAGGATTCAATTTTACTCTTAGCTTTCATTTGATTCAGAGCTTGAACAAGATCTTTAGTCTGGTCACCATTCAAAGTTTTGATTCTGCAATCATAATGACTATCAATCGAATTAGAAATGAAAATAATATCTCGATTTAAACGTTGATTAGTTCTGTTCTTTATCCACCCTTTAGAAATAATTGGAAAAAATATGCTTACTCCAGTAGTATGTTTGTAAATGGCTAACATTCTATCTTTTGTTCTCAATGAAAGACAGTTGATGAAAGATTCATGAATTTTATTAGCATAGCTACTGTTGCTGTAATTACTGTTGCCGTTTCCTGTTGAGGAAGAAACCATTACTACGCCAATCTTTCTAAAAAAGGGTAAAAACAATTTCTTCTGAGTATAAAATTCTGTATCATCAATGTTGTAGAAAGGTAATAATTTAACCGCAATGAAAAATATAAGAAGAGCTAAAATCGAGGAAATAAAAACTAAATTAGTAAAGAGAGTAATAAAGAAACCTTTCAAGAAAAGAGCTATATTTTCACTGAATGCTGCTATAGAAATTAAAAAATCGGATGGAAACAATTTCACCAACTCTGGAAAGAGAAATATAAAGGAAATAAAACCAAGAACAATTACACAGATCCAGGGAAGAATTGCTCTAATAATCCTTCTAGTTCTAGTTTGCTGTTGTTTATTGGAACTATAACGAAACTGAGATTTCTTCTTTTTAGTCATAGTATTTCCTCTCTAAGAATACTCAAAGTACAAGAGATAATCAAGGGGGATACTACCTTAGGATATAAAAATACCAAAAAAAGTGTGAAAAATCATACTTTTTCAAAAAGATTCTGACACGAAATTTCTGATTTGTTTATTATCTTTTCTTGAGGTAAATATCAGTAAAACTATCCGAGATGAACATGATGAGATATTACGACCCAACAGACGACGATGATTTCCTCCCCCCAGAATGGTACCCTTAAGCAAAAAGAATCCATTTTGGAATTTTTCTTTTGTTTTTTTTATTTCAATAAAAGAGTTTTATTTACTATCAAGATATTCAACAACCATTCTTTTTGACTGTTTATTATAAATATCAGTAAAAGCTGTTTGTTGGAATTTTTGAGTTAAGTTATTGATTGTTTTTGTTGAAGTTATTAGTTTGAAGTATAAGTTAATTTCTTCTGACATCTTGATGAAATTATTTTTCTTGCAGTAAGATTCCAATTTTCTAAACTCTGATAATATCACTTTATTTCCAGGATCTTCTAAGTATTCAAACAGCAACCTATATAGTTTTATCCAAAGAATCAAAACAGGAGTATCAGCTTCTTTTTCCTTATTTTCCATTTGTTTAACTATACTCTTAAATTCTCTAAAATTACCAATGGAAAGATGAATCTTTCCCAAAATTATGTCAGCATATAAGGGGTTGTAAACATAACCTCTCAGATACTCTATGTTACTAACTGTATTTTCAGAAGCAGCTTGTGTCTTAAGAGAATTTAACTGTTGATACAGAGATAAATCAAACTCAACAGGTCTCTTATCTTTTTCTATTTTAATTTTATCCAATTGTTTGTCATCTAAAGAATTGCTTATTAGTAAATCCTCTGAAATTCTTGATTTTTCAAGAAGATTCTTTGTATAATTGTGTATTCTCTTTAGCTGAGTATCTGCTATATTATCAATATTAACATCAAGTTGAGCAAAAATAAACAACAGGGTATAATATACACCAAAATACAGTCTTTTTACCATTGAAGTTTGATAATTCTGCTTAACAAAATCACTTTCAACGAAATTTAGAAACTCAATAAGGATTTGATAAGATTTTTGAAATTCTCCTTTAAATGCATAGCTTCTACACAATAACTTCTGAATTTCAATATATTCGTACATCATTATATCTTCAGATTTTGAAGAAATTACTCTATGATATGCTTCAGATAAAAAATCTATAGCCTTGTCGATATTCAATCGAATTGCTTGGATACGACCAATGAAGGAATATAGTAATGTGAAATGATAATCAATTAAATTATCTTGTATTCTTTCCTTCTCAAATATCCATTGCATTAAATTATTAAATTTTTCACTATTACCTGAAAATATGTACAATCTAAGTAATCTGAATATCCCTGTAATCATAGGTAAAGTGTGATACGTATCTTTCCAATAGGAAACACATTTTTCTACATTAGAAAAAACATCTGGAAAATCATTATCACGATACCACATAAACATATTATAAGTAAAAAGAATACGGTAATATGTATCGGGATAAATTTTCTTTCCTTTTTCTATTTTTCTCATTGCCTTAATTGTAAGTTCATCAGATTTTTCAATTAGTCCATGAATTCTAATTAGAAGAGCTTTTGAAAAATAAACAAGAGATTCATGTTCTATGTTATTACTTGATTCTGCAATTGTTTGCATGCAATTAACTATTTCTTCAGCCTCATCCAATCTCTGAACATATGAAAATATTTGCTGAAAATACAGTCTATATGACTTATACAAAAGGTTATTATTCTCAATTTCTTTCGCTACAATTATAGTCTTCTTCAGAATGTTCGCTAATTCCAAAGATCTTTCGTTTGCACAAACGAGTTCTAAATCCAAGACATGGTCACTAAGATCAGATAAAGTATTAAGACTTCCAATATTCTGAAAAATTCTTTCTTTTCTTTCTCGAAACTCTTCAGTATCTAGCATACTTTATCCCCACAATACCTTTCCTCAAAGGTTTGATGTCAATTGATAGTTTTACTCTGTACAATTTAAGAGAAAAAGGTATAAAACATCTTCGCTTAAAATTGGTTATCTGAATAAAAAAAGTAAGATTAGAATAGTTTAAGGAAACCATTCTGAGGGTAACCAGTCGTCATCATCTGTTGGTCATAATATCTCATTAGGTTCATCTCTTTAAGCTAGGTTATAGTTAATGTTTTACAAGATCGTATATCCTCACAAGAAATTTTGTGCTAAATTTCTCTTAAACTAGAATTTCTATCAGAACAGAGGAAAAAAGAAATATAGGGATTCCTCGTTTGCTAAAAAAAAACTAAACTATCCTTTCCTTATCACCACCCTCTATTTCTCATAGTTGATATTATAGTATCATCATTAATTTCCAAAGAAAAATTGTGTCAATTACTTTCAGAGTTATTTTACCGACTTTAAGCCTCTAATCTACGAATACTCTGGAAGATGTATAACAGAAAAAAGAGCAAAGTATATATATCGAACTTCTTCTAAGTATATTGCCACGAACAGTCAGACTCACGTCTGATGAGTGGATGTTAAGCCATGTCTTTAGAGCGGGTTCGGCTAAAAGAATCCGCTCCTTTACGTTTACTGATTCTTCTGAATTTACGTTTGATTTTTTATAGCGGCAAAAAACTCTTAAATAGCAACCAATAAAAGAGAAAAGACAGTAGTCATATTGTAAGAGTGCAGATTAGTTATTGTAGGCTGACTACAATAAGCCGTCGAACGATAACTTAAAAAACCCTTGCAAAACATAAAAAAGTACTGTATGAATTTTACACTCACCTCCAAGGAAAACAAGAACTCCGAGATGTTCTGATGCTACAGAAATTTAGAGAATTTTAAGGAACAAAATTTAGTATGTACAAAAACACTAGTACGTGTATGTGCGCTAAAATAGTTCAATTCATGGAAGATAGCAAATAGATCGTATCATAATCGAATCAGGAAGCCGGTTGATCATGCCGGACCTAGGTGCTATCAGATTCGCAATAGACATGCAAGTTTAATGTCTCTTCGGAGGCATGGCGAAAGGCTCAGTAACACGTCGCCAATCTGCCCTATGGACGGGGATAACCTTGGGAAACTAAGACTAATACCCGATAGGTATGGAATTCTGGAAGGAGCCAATACTAAAATGGGCTTCGGTTTGCCATAGGATGAGGCCGCGGCCGATTAGCTAGTAAGTGATGTAAAGGATCACTTAGGCAATGATCGGTAGGGGTAATGAGAGTTAGCGCCCCGAGAAGGACACTTAGACACTGGTCCTAGCACTACGGTGTGCAGCAGTTAGGAATTGTGCCCAATGCGCGAAAGCGTGAGACCGCGAATCTGAGTGCCAGGGAGAACCCTGGCTGTGATGGAGTGTTCGTAGCTCCAACAGCAAGCAGAGGGCAAGGCTGGTGCCAGCCGCCGCGGTAAAACCAGCTCTGCGAGTGCCTAGGACGATTATTGGGCTTAAAGCATCCGTAGCCGGGTAAGTAGGTCTCTGGTTAAATCTGCAAGCTTAACTTGTAGGCTGTCAGAGATACCACTAACCTAGGGAATAGGAGAGGTGAACGGTACTGCGAGAGAAGCGGTGAAATGCGTTGATTCTCGCAGGACCCACAGTGGCGAAGGCGGTTCACTGGAATATCTCCGACGGTGATGGATGAAAGCCAGGGGAGCGAAAGGGATTAGAGACCCCTGTAGTCCTGGCCGTAAACGATGAGGACTAGGTGTTGGTCATGGCTAAGGGCCTGGTCAGTGCCAAAGGGAAACTATTAAGTCCTCCGCCTGGGGAGTACGGTCGCAAGGCTGAAACTTAAATGAATTGACGGGAAAGCGCCACCAGGCACGGGATGTGTGGTTTAATTCGACTCAACGCGAGGAAACTCACCTGGGGCGACTGTTACATGTGTGTCAGGCTGAAGACCTTACACGAATAAAACAGAGAGGTAGTGCATGGCCGTCTCAAGCTCGTGCCGTGAGGTGTGCTCTTAAGTGAGTAAACGAGCGAGACCCGCGCCCCTATTTGCTAAGAGCAAGCTTCGGCTTGGCTGAGGACAATAGGGGGATCGCCATCGATGAAGATGGATGAAAGAGCGGGCCACGGCAGGTCAGTATGCTCCAAATCCCCAGGGCTACACACGCATCACAATGGACAGGACAATGAGAAGCGACTCCGAAAGGAGAAGCGGACCTCCAAACCTGTTCGCAGTAGGGATCGAGGTCTGGAACCGACCTCGTGAACATGGAGCGCCTAGTATCCGTGTGTCATCATCGCACGGAGAATACGTCCCCGCTTTTTGTACACACCGCCCGTCGTTGCAACGAAATGAGGTTCGGTTGAGGTTGAGGCGAATCGGTTCAGTCAAAACTGGGCCTCGTGACGATGCAAAAGTCGTAACAAGGTATCCGTAAAAAGGTGAAAAGCACTTTCCCTTTCGGTAAGGGGAACCTGCGGATGGATCACCTCCTACGTTTGGAATCCTTCAAGGATTCCTTGATCATGCAGGGCCTGTTTTTAGGCCTTGTTATGACCAACTCTGGCTTCGAAAGAAGTCCCCTTATATTCTCTATTTCTGTAGTGTCATTCTCTCGGGGTTCTTGTATTCTTTGGGGGCTTTTTTATTTCACCCAAATTGAATATCAAAAGAAATATTCTTTCAGTTTTTCAAATTCTTCCAACCAATTTATCTTCAACCAATTTCTCAAATCAGGTATTTGAGCGGAAGAAATATTGCCTTTCTGTAAAACTAAATCAAAAATTGCAGCTTTAAGAACATCAATAACTGTGCGTATTTTGTCATTATAAAACGCGTAATATTTCCAATTTTCTTTATGTCTAATATTTCCTGTTTGAGTAACAGAAACTCGTGCAAGTTTGTAAGAATTCTTTTTTGAATCAATAACCATTGTAGAATCTTTATCAACCACAATTTTGTGTTTCCTACAACTCTCAATAAAAACTTGGTTTGAAAGAATCCTATTGATAACAAAATTTTCTTGCCTTGTCCACCACTCTAGTAACATTGCAATTACTGATATATCAGGAATTCTACCACTGGAACCTGAAGGAATGGGAAGATTTGCCTTAATCAACCAATCATACCAAGACTTGGCAACATTACTCATTCTATTTCCTTTTTGGGTGAATGCAAAATAACCATAGTGTGAATCCCATCTAAAAGGAAAGTTAAGCAATATATCACCCTCTTCTAGTAGAATACTAACAGCTTTTGAGGGGGAAATTAAGTTGATTATTCTATTGTTGTGGTCAACTAATATAACACCAGTTTTAGGAATATTACCTTGCCTAAAAGAGTAAGTAGGAGGTTTATAGATCTCATTAACACTTTGATTAAAAAGAAAGAAATCGAAATGTCCATTCTTATAGGCTTCATAAGCTATAGAAAATTGCTTTCTACCTTCGTCTTCAAAAAAAGTTTCAGTGTCACTTAGTAATGAAGCTAATTTAGAAAATAGCAATTCTTCATCTTTTTCCTGTAGAATTTCTTTGAATTTTTTGTTAGTAAGAAAATCAATAGGTGAAACTTGAATATCATCATAAAACCAAACTATACCCCTCTGTCTTGTGGGTTGCTTTTTTAATTTATCAATAGACGGAATAAAATCTGATGATGTAATTGTATCAAGTCCAGAAATATATCTTTTATCATATAAAACCTGTAAATGGTCCATTAATTTAGATTTTATCAAATCTAAAAGAAATTCTCTTTTAAGTTTAGCATAGAGAACAAGAATCTTGTCCTCTTGATCGTCTCTGAGGAAGTATTCTTTCTTAATTAGCAGGTTCAATTGATTGTGTTTAGAAGTTGTTATCTTATTAAAACCTTGAAGACTTATGCTGATTTTTTCTTGATTAATCTCAAACTTAGGTAAAAAGAAATCGTGGTATAAGATAATTTGTTTTCCACCTAATGTTATTTCTGCACAAGATTCTAATTGTATTTTTTTCGTATTATCGAAAACTCGAAAAGTGTGTCCATTCTGAGCTAAACCTACCAATTGGTTAAATTCCGATAATCCCACAGTAATTCTCTTTTTCTGTTTGTTTGTTAGTAGACCTTTAGTGACTAAATGAGAAAGAGCATTCTGAAAGTCTCCATTCATGAATTTGACTAACCAATCATTTCCAATGATATGATACTGCCTGTTTCTGTCGTAGTATAGCTTTCTAATGATTAAAGGAACTTTCTTTTTCCCCAAATTTGATTGAGATGAAAAAAGAGATTCAACTATTGGGTTTTTTTCTATGTACTTAAGAAGTTGTTTTTCATTTAATTCTCTACGTAGCAAATGATATCCAAATTTAGGAATATACTCCCAAGGATAGTAAGTTGCACGATCACCTACTTTATACTCCAAAAAGGATATTTTGAATAATTCTTTTTTTATCTCAAACACAACATCATCAAAACCGTTGTGAGCATCTGATATCTTATCATAATATTCCCTCAGCAAATTGCTAGAACTGTTTCTTTGAAAAATATCTTCTTGAACATGTATCTTCTTCCATGCTCTTTGTAAAAATTCTCTGTCAGAATTAGTTATGACTATATCTTGGTCTCCCAATCCCTTTTTCAAGAATTTTTGATATACTTCCGCTTCTTTAGCTGTCAAATGATTCACATATTCTAGAGTTCTCCTCTTCTCCTCGTCACTCTCTCCTACTACCTCTTCAAGCAGCTTCTGAAATCTTTCTTTTGTAGAAATATTCTTTGTTGGTATTTTACTCATCTCTACATTCTTTTCTTCATTTTCATATTTATCTGGAACAATTTTTTCCTGAATTTCCTGAGCTTCTATAATATTCTCTTTGCTCTTGGTATAGATTTTAGATTGAGGGTCATATTTTCCTAATCTAGGAACTTCTTTTTCTATCTCCTGAACAAGTTCCTCTGTTTTCTTAAAGGGGAGTTTAATCTTCTCAGCCAGTTCATAGAGATTGATCTTATCTCCAGGGTTGTAATCGTAAGCGATAACACCTTTTATCTGATGTTTCTGGAGTTCATACCCTTTCTTTTCCCAAGTAGAGCGAGTATTGATACCAAAACTGACAGCTTTTCGCATCTCCTTCTTATCAGTGAAGAACATTCCTTTATCCAGAAAATCGTCAAAGGAGAGCTTTTCTTCTTTGGCAGAAATCTTTCCTAGTTTAGTTGTTGTACGAAAAATACCAAAAAGGAGGATTGGAGAAAGGAAACCCCAGATGCTTGAAAGACTGAGTTTAGTGCCTAACATGCTGATAAGAACAAATAGAAAACCAGCAACAAGTGTGATGGAAGCATAACCTAACCTCTTTATTCTTTTCAGATTGTCCTCTATAAAAGCCATGTCTCTAACTAAATGAAGGGTGTAGAATAAAGTAAGAGAGGATATAACAATACAAACTAGCAAAAGAGCATAGACAATCCAGACTTCCTTGACAGCATTTGAAGGAATATTATCTGCCAAGAAAAACAATAAGCCAAAGCTCAGAAAAGCTATAGCGAAGACCAATAATCTAGTTAAGCTTCTAAAAGAGAGTTTTCCGAATGATCTTGTAACTTTATTAAGAAAGCCTGAGAGGGAATAGATATCTCTAAAGAAGTCTCTTGTTTTGTTCCAAAACCCAACTATTGCATCTTTCGAAAAATTCGAAAAGAGAATTTTGATACTGAAATGTAAAGCTACAAAGAAGCTTAAGGGTAAAATAAACCAGTAATTAATTCCATGCAACAAGAAGAAAACAGAAGGAGTCAAATTAATAGATATATTTACAACAACCATGAGAGCCGTACGTAATAAATTCCTAGAGTCATCATTTGCATCTTCGATAGAATCTTCACGAATAGAACTTTCTTTTTCCTTGATTCTCTCTCGATTTATTTCTTTAACATCTAGAAGGACATAGAGGAGGGCGTAAAAGGCTAGAAGATAGAATGTTGATTGACGAGCATAAGAGAGTGCTGTTGAGACAGTAATTTCTTCTTCAATTTGTAAAGCTAGTTGGTACTTCAATTGTTCTACTGTGAGAGGAGTATTAATGCCAGAAAATTGGAAATTTATTCTAACTTCGTGATACCCATGTTCTAAGGAAAATTCTTTACTAAAATTTGCAAAACCGAGAATATGAACATTTTTTGATATTACTCTTACACCATCAATTTTGACTGTTACTGTAAGTAAATCAAAGGGATGTTCATAAGTAGAAACTGTATTAAAATTAACAGCTAATTGTACAGGAGCTGCAATCCTATAAGTTTGAAAGACATCATAAAAACTAAGCGAAACAGCAAGAGAAGGACCATTAACACTTCTTTCATCTGCTATGGTTCTACTCAAAGGTTGTTTTGTTAGCTCACCTATGTGAGATATTTCAATCGTACTTGAATTTAAAATAGTAAGTCCTCCCACCCCATTCGAAGTGCCGAAAATTTTAAACGTAAGAGGGTTGTGATATTCCGTAGTAAAGGTCTCGATCTTTAAACTATTATTCTCATACATTTGCTCGAGATAGCTTATGGTTCCTTCCTCGAGAATAGATGTCCCTATTTTTAGAAAATAGTTTATTCCTGAAGAGATTTTCATTCCGAAACATTGGTAATTGATTGTTAAGTGAAGAACTTGTTCTGAATAGTACCCAGGGGGTTTTAACGTAGATAAATCAAAAGAGTAGGAAAAAAAACCACTTTCCCAACTAAATGAATCTGAAGTAGAACTGCTAGATTCATAATTAAAAAGAGAGCCAAAAAGAGAGATATTTGAAATATAAATTGGATTAAAGGAATAAGAAACAGAGAAATTCAATGATAAGAGATTCAAACCTATTTCAGGTTGAAATTGAATATCAATATTATTACTTAAATCTTCAATGAAATAATCTTCTGCAACAAAATTACCATTTAAAGAAATTTCAACTACATTTTCTATTGACTGAAAATAATTTGAAGAGAAGGATATGTTAAGACTTACTAGTGCCATTTCATCGTAATTGTAAAAAGCAGATGTAATTCCTCCTCTATTCCAAGAATATATATTACCTTTGAACATCACCCAATCCTGGGAAGTTGGAAGAGAAAAAGAATCCTCTGATATTGTGGGAATATTCATTTGTTCTATTTTAGTGCTATTAAATATGGTAAGAAATCCATTTCTTGTAGAAGTTGAACTACCACTACAAATGACAGTAATATCCATACTACCTGAATAGTTGTGAGGAAAAAGAAAAGTCTCAGTTAAATTGTGTAAAGTATCATCATTAAAAATTCGGTCAACAACAAATCCAACTTTAATAGTCATGAAAATGAACACTATTTTTAATCCTGGAGAACCGCTCATACCGTTTACTCGGAAAGAAAGTGTGAGTTTATTTAGTTCTCCTAATTCAATTTGATTTGAATGCAAATTATAAACTTCTTCACTGCCAGAGAAGTTAAATTCAAAATTAATATCATAAGGTAATAAAGCATTGGTTGTCACATCTCTTAATCCTGGTTCAGCTTCAACCTCACTGTTAATTAGAAGAAAGCCTCCACAAAGTATGCTAGCCAATAAGAGGATTTTACAAAGCCAAATTCTGTTTCTCATTGTTTCTGAGTTATTATAATTAAAATGACTTAAAAACGTGGTAAAACCAAAATGTATTGAATAATTTCTTGCTGGTTTATATAGAATAATTAAGTGAATCTAGAGAATACTATGTCCCCTAGATGTAGAAGAACACTTATCCTACTTTGTTTTTTAGTTTCTGTAACAATTACTGTTGACGGAGAAACTAAAGCTAACCAATCTAATAACACTAATTATCTTACAAACCATGACCCTATAGAGATTACTTCAGATGAAGATTTCTTAGCTTTTCCAGGTTCAGGTACATATGAAGATCCTTACTTGATTGAGAACTACAATATTACGTCTAGCACTTCCTTTGGAATCCATATTACCTCAACTACCAAGCATTTTCTTATCAGGAACTGTTACATTGATATTTAATATAAACTTGCATTGTTAAACCCCAAGGAATTTTTAATTCAAAGCTGATGGATCACCTCCTACGTTCGGAAGTTTTCAAGACTTCCCAACCCCAACCCTTTATTCTCTACTTCTGTAGAATCTTATTCTCGGGGTTCTTGTATTATTTGGGGGTATTTATTCTTCATAGTTTGAAATTTATTTTAGTAAAAATAATGTTTAATTGAAGTAAATTCTTCCAACAAATTAGCATTCATCCATATATCTATATAATTAACTTATTCAGGTTTTACTTATATTTCTCTCAATATGATATCTTAAATTAATACTTCTAGAGTTTCTAACAACTTATTCATATTTCTCTCAAAATCTTCAAAAGGTTTCCATTTATCTATAAATATTAATTTTTCATCTTTACCAATAGAAAAAAAAGCATTTAAGTAGCTTTGTAAAAAATAACATATAGATTAAGTTGAATTCGATATTTAATTTCAAACTTTATTGAAATAAACAAAAAAGATGATATTTGTATGATAGATGAGCATCTTGGACATAAATTTAATTACCAAATTTTAACTGCACTATACCATATTCTATCAAACAAATATGATGAATTTTCTATAGAAAAAAACTATGAAGACAGTTCTTTTTATACTAACGGAAGAAAAATCTGCATTGGGGAAGCTAAAAGTATCCAAAGCAGCAGTAGCTGGACTCCAAAACAACTTTTCTATTCAGGAAAAAGAGGTCCTTTGCTTCAATTATTGGTTCGTTCAAAAGGAGTTGAGACTTTCGTTTTTTATAGTAATATACCTATCAAAGATGAGTTTTTTTCAGATTCAAAAATTATAATACCAAAAGAAGAACTATCGGATATATGTAAAATTATTCCGGAAAATTATTCTGAAATGTTTGGTAGTAAAATAACAGTTGATATTCTATCAGATTTCATTAAAAAAGTAGAATTCAAATGTATCCAACTTGATTCACTAGAAGATCATATAATAGAAATTGCTGAACAATATGGATATCAAACAAACAAAAGCAATATAAGATACTTTCTTGGTCACATTAATTCTAAAAATTATTGTAAAGGAACGACAATTAAGAAACATATTATACATGATTACTTGAGAGAGAAGGGATCTAGTTCATACATATATTTGGAAATAGAAAAAAACTCGATTGAGCATGTTTTAAGGAAAGATCAGGTTTTTGAAAGTAAACAAAAAATACCTGTTTGGTCAAATTTTGAGGAAGGAAAAATAGTTGAAAGAAGAGTACTTAAAGAATGCATTCAAGAATTGGAAAAACAGAAAAGAACTATAGTTTTAGGTGATTCAGCATCAGGAAAATCTGTATTCTTGAAGCACGTGGGTTTTATATTGGCAAAAAAACGACCAGTATATTATCTGAGTTTTAAGGAAGAAAATCGTGAAAAAATAGAAGAACTTTGCAAAATACTTCTATATGATAGAAAAGAACCATTAATAATTCTTGATGATATTCATGAAAATCTCAATTCTTTTAATAACATATGTAAATTACATAATGCGTCTTCAAAAAGCTTGGTACTTGCAGGAACAAGACTTATTGAATTCAAAATAAGAGGAAATTCTGAATTTGAGAGAAATCCCATATTAAAAATTACAGCTGAAGAAATTGCTGAAGAAATCGTAAAAAAACATATACCGAATGATTCTAATTTGCGAAATCATAATAACTTTTCTAAACTTCAAATTCAATTGAGTAAGTATTGGCAAGATTTGTGGTTGTTAGAATTTGCTCTAAACTCAATAGATCATGAAAAATGTGAAGTTCATGAAGAGGAAATCTATCAATATATACTTGAAAGTCTAGATGAAGTTTTTAATCATAAAGAGCTTGATCAATTTTATGATTGTGTATTTATTTTATCTGTATTCTCCAAACATAATATTAGGGTTGAGAAAAATTATCTAATTCAGAATTTAAAAATTCATAATCATATCCTTGAATATTTGTTAGAAAAGCATGAAATAATTGAACATTTGCTATACTATCCAGTAGAAATAGTCCATATATCAAACGTTTGGAATTTATACGAAAAACACAACATTCATCACATTGGTAGTGCTTATTTTCAGATTACTTATATTCTGTCACATCAATCTGTTGCACAGCTCTATTATTCTGCAATAAAATTCTCAAATTGCATTTCCTATAATTTGCGACTTTTACTTGGTGAAAGATACGAGGATGATTTTAATCTCTTCAAAGAGTACATACTTCACTCAAATGAGGATTATAAAATTAAAATTTTGAAATTTCTTATGAATGATAATACCAAAGGTATTGTTGATTATCTTCTTAGCGACGGAGAGATTATGAAATATTTATTAGAAAGCATGAAGTACGAAGAAGATTTATACTTTATAACAATGCTTTATGAAAGATTCATCATTTCGAAGTACCAAAAAGAATATCTGAATATTCTTATTAAGAAATTCAAAAATGTTATAGATTGCAAGATGTTTGTACAAAGTATTGAATCTTTATTTTGGCAAATGAGTAATAAAAATATAAGAATATTTCTTAGGAAAATTAAAATCAGAAAAATTTTGAAGAGAATAAACTGGATATTGCCTGATAGTTCGTTTTCTTTTCTTAGTACTATAATCAACCAAAATTATAATCTAGCTAAGATAGCCTCTGGAATCATTGGAAAATCTATCATTTTGAGTAAAACAATAGAGCATGAAGATTTTATTCATCTTATTAATTTCATGAATAAACTTTTTTATTATAACTTAGGAAAAAACAAACAGTTTAATATCAAAAAAACAAGAATTTTTGATTATTTTACGAAAAGAATTGACTCTGAAACAAACTTGTCTCAGATAGAGATAATTTTAGATTTTTTAGGTGAAACAGACTCAATTAATCTTGTATTGAACAAGAAAAATATTAAGAATTTAGTTGAAAAAGTTAATTGTTCTGAAGATTTAATTGGTGTTAAATGTCTTTTGAGTAGTGCATCACTTTTTTCTGAGGATTTAATTTCTCGAATACTTGTATTACTAGATAAGGATGTTCTTTATGAAAAAATAAAAACGGAAAAAGATCTTCATGACATTGGTGTTACTTTGTATTCTCTGAGATATATTGCAAAAAACGATCTTCTTTTAGATATAAATTCTATACTTGATTCTGATTTTATTAAAAATAAGCTAGAAGATAAATGGAATATTGTTGATTTGTTTCATTTTATCAAAGGATTATGTGTATTTAACAAAGATCTAACTGTATTTTTAATAGATAAAATTAATTCTGAATCAATTATACTAAATTATGATTATTCATTTGATACGGTAGTTTATCCTTTTCTAGAAATTGCAGGCTTAGAAGAAGATATAGCTATAAAATTAATACCAAATTTAGTGCAATTAATCAGAAATAAAGAGGATGTTCTTTGGTTAACATATGCAGCAACCCATGTAGAAAGCAATTACAATCCAAAAATTCTATTGGATATCTTCCACCATATAAATCCATCTTTGATTCTTGAGATTATGGAGGATACATACGCAGGAGATATTTTTATGTCAAATTTAATTGATGGTATTGGAAAAAGAATAAGTTACATGATAAGTCATGAAATAATAAAATATGTTGAAAACATAAATTAACCTTGATATTTTATATAATCTTCAAAATTGTTTCTAAGCACAACATTTGAAACAACTTTTACAATTTCTATTTAATAAAACTCGTTCTTTCACCCCTTATTTCTCTACTTCTGTAGAATCTTTCTCTCGGGGTTCTTGTATTCCTTGGAGTTTTTTAGTTGTCATAATTGCTCTGAATTAAGAAAATAAGGTTTTAATCTTTCAAACTCATCAAGCCAATTATCTATTAGCCAACTCTTCCAATCAGAAATAGCTGTAACTGTCAGTCTTTTCTTTGGGGTGCTTTAATAGCTTTGTCTAACTAAAATGATAACCTTTCCTGAGATGAACATGATGAATGAACCGAAATACGATCCTGAAGATGGCGACGAAAGCATAACTCCACCATTTTGGTCACCAGCTTAAATTAATTTATCTCTATTCCTTAGCTTTGTATCTATCGTTATCTGCAAAAAATTCCATGCTAGCATATCCTGCATGTATTTCTGCGGAATGTGTCTCTCCTTCCAAAATATAGAAACGATCTCCTTTAGTATATTTTTGTTCATTGTCCTCTATTGTTAATACTATTTCCCCTTCTAGCACAATTCCCCATTGAGCTCCATGTGAGTGTGCGGGAACTTCTACATCTTGATTGAAATGCATAAAGACAATTTGATGATTCTTATCTTGGGATAAAAAGGCTGTAAGTCCTTGTATGGGAATATCTGCTTCAGGTAGTTTTCTTATTGCTTCCGGAAATACTTCTTTCATGATAAACGCATGTTGTGTGAAGTAGCGATTTATAAGGATTGATGAAAAGGAGGGTTTTGTTAATCAGAATTTAACCCCCCCAAAAGTCATTAGATGTATCTTACCACAGAAAATTATAATTGTGTGGTAAGATTTTTTACAATCATTTTTTTCGCGATTATGACACAACTTGTGACCATAACTTGTGGTTAACCTATTTTAAAAGGAGAGCTTATGTTAGGATAGGTGCAAAAAATGGAAAAGAACGCAAAAACTCTTGAGACAATCGCAAAACAAATCAAAAGGGAAAAAACTAAAGCAATGACAGCTTTAATCTTACACAAAGGGTCCTTCCTTTAATTTCCTCTTCTGAATTTCTTCTATATTTCTGTTAATAATCATGTTTTGTTTGTATGTCTCTAATAATGTTTGACTGCCCCTTTTAAAATCCAAATGGAAGGAAGAAAAGGGTTATTTCACTCGTAGTATATAGATCTCAAATCCAATTATATTCATTCTTCAACCTAGGCTTAGAATGGGTTTTTACTAGCCTAAAAATCAAATGATTCCGCTAGGACTTTCGTAAAATATTAATGTGCATTTGTATAGAAGTTTAGATGAATGTGATAAGTCTATGAGTGATGAACAAAAAGAATGTCCAAAATGTGGGGCATTAATGATCAAAAGAGAGAACTATCTTCCTGATGATTATAATTTAACTGAAATTAAGAAATTCTGGTTATGTGGCTCTTGTATGTACTACGAAATAATTGAATAGGTAAGTTATTTTTTATTTACTTGTATCTTAGCTCCTGGTAAAAGTTCACTTAGTAAGAACTCTATTTGCTCTTGTTTATCGTTAAAAGCAATCACTTGTATATCGTGGTTATTCAACTGAGCGAACTCAGATAATTTTTGTCTACATGATCCACAAGGTAGAACAGGTGGTGAACTTTTTGAAAAAACTACTACAGCTTGAATATCATTTTCACCACTGTTGATAGCTGTCCCTATAGCATTAACTTCAGCATGAAGAGCAAGATAATCTGAGAACTCAACATTACATCCAGTATAGATGTTACCACTCTTCATTAGCAAAGCTGCACCAATAATAAAATCACTGTAAGGAGCAAAAGCATTGACACTTGATTCTTCAGCACGTTGTTTAAGTTCGGAGAGATGTTCATCAAGGTTCATGTAACTCAAATAAGAGTCGTTCTCAAGCACTAAAAATCTTCCGTAGCTTTAAGGAAATTTTATCTTAAAACAATACCTTTTTATCTATAGCTCATTTTGTTGATAATGTGAATATCTATCGATGTTTGCTTATCTGTTGTATCTTACCTTAACGGGTAGGAACGCGATCAGAAAGATTGCGATTATGTTCAAAAACGGAACAATTATAAACAAAGGGAATAAAAACCCTACTCGCGCAATAGTTTGCGTGTTTATCACCTCCAGGATTTATGATAATCCCTAAACGATTACGTTTAGTTAGCTGACAATAACTCTCCTAGAAGGCGAAAACTGATTTCTAGAGTAACCTACACTATGCATACGCCATGTAGTGGATGACTCGGCTAGGGAGCCGATGAAGGGCGCGGTAAGCGGCGAAACGCTGTGGGAAGACGCAGACAGTCTACGATCCACAGATTCCCGAATCGGATTTCCGGTTACAGTCTAATAAACTGTAACAGCCAGTAATGGCGGGGAACGCAGGGAACCAAAACATTCAAGTACCTGCAGGAAAAGAAAACAATTGTGATTCCGGTAGTAACGGCGAGTAAAACCGGAACAGGCCAAACCGAATTCCTTTTTTGAAAAATTAAGGTAGATGTGGTGTTTTGACTACAACATAGACCGAAAGCGTGAAGTTGAAGGCCCCTGGAAAGGGGCGTCATAGAGGGTAATAACCCCGTAAACGTAAGCGCTCGGCTTAGTAGTATCAAGACTAGCGTGGCTTGGATTTGTCGCGCAAATATGGGAGGACTAACTCCCAAGCCTAAATACTCCCCTAGACCGATAGCGCACTAGTAACGTGAGTGAAAGTTGAAAAGTATTCGAAATACGAGAGTGAAAAGTCCCTGAAACTACATGGTAACAGACGTGGATGGCTTGAAAGGGTAGAGTCTCGGTGAAGGAACCCATCGTGAGGTGGTAGTACGAGCTGAGAGGACCAGAGTTATCCGTTCCGTCTTGAAACACGGGCCGAGGAGTTTATGTCTGTGGCAAGCCTAAGTTAATACGGTGGCGTAGCGAAAGCGACCAGCGCGCAGCTTCGGCAAGGCGCGACGTCCGATAAGGGCGTGAAGTCACAGGTGTAAGACCCGAAAGCAGTTGATCTATCCCTGACCAAGGTGAAGCGCTTCGAAAGGAGCGTGGAGGCCTGAAGGGTTATTGATATGCAATTCATTCCTCTGAGTTGGGGATAGTGGCAAAAGACCAATCTAAACTGCTGATAGCTGGTTCCCCCCGAAGTATCACCACAGGATAGCGTCGCTGAAGGCGGCTTGTGAGGTAGAGCTACGGACGGGAGGTTCTGGGGAGTGAAATCCTCACCCTCCCTTCCAACTCCGAACTTGCAAGCGCTGTAGAAGGCGACAGACGGGCGCGTATCCGCAAGGGATATGGCCGAAAGGGGAACAACCCTACAATGGGTTAAGGGCCCTAAATCCCGGTTAAATGTTAAACAGAATGACGTCCAACGACTAAGACAATGAGGCGGTAAGCTTAGAGGCAGCTATCCGTTAAAAAAAGCGTAACAGCTTACTCATCGAGTTGTTGGGCTCAGAAAATGGACGGGGCTAAACCGGGTCCCGATACCCATTTGGACTCCGCAAGAGTCTCAGGTAGGGGGGCGATCTGGTTGGGCAGAAGCTGGGGAGTGATTCCCAGTGGACCGATTAGATTTGCAGATCTCGGTGGTAGTAGGAGCATAGTGAGGTGAGAATCCTCATCGCTGAAAGCCCAAGGGTTCCTTGGCACTGTTCGTCAGCCAAGGGTTAGTCGGTCCTAAGGACGATCTTAAAACGAGTCGTTCGAAAGGGAAACAGGTTCATATTCCTGTACCACGCGTATAGACGCGGCGACGCAAGCTCTGAGCTAACGCTGGTGGGTAGGTGGCCTAGGAGCATATCCTAGTTAAATTATAGAATTCTGGGAAGAACCGTTAAGGTGAGAACCAGAAGAATAGATGAAGAGGCCGGCCATAGGTTGCTGGCTGCCATCAACCCCAACAGCCCATGAAAAAGCAAAGAGAACGATTACGCGTGACCGTACCCAGAACCGACACAGGTGTGGCTAGCTTAGAAGGCTAAAGCGTGTTAGGGGAGCTCGGGTGAAGGAAATCGGCAAATTAGTCCCGTACCTTGGGTATAAGGGATGCCTGGGAAGGTGTATGCCTTACCAGGTCGCAGTGACTAGGGGCACCCGACTGTTTAATAAAAACATAGCTAACTGCAAGGGCGAAAGCCTTAGTACAGTTAGTGAATCCTGGCCGGTGCTGGTGATTGAAACCTGGGTTCAACCAGGCTAAGACCCAGTAAACGCCGGAGCTAACTATGAGCTTCTTAAGGTAGGCAAATGCCTTGTCTGCTAATTACAGACGTCCATGAAGGGACCAACGAGGTGCCCACTGTCTCCACCCGAAGCCTACTGAACCCACAGTCCAGCGAACAGTCTGGAGCGCACCATCGGGAAGAGAAGACCCTGTGAAGCTTTACTGCTGTCAGGGGCTGTTGTATTGGTGTGCATGCATAGCATAGTCAGGAGATGCTGATCCTACATTCTCCGGGATGTAGGGGAGTCGAACTTGAAATACTGACCTTGCGCATTGGTACGACTTACCTCTTGCGAGGGGGACACCCCCTGCCTGGCAGTTTCACTGGGGCGGTAGCCTCTTGAAAAGATATCAAGAGGGCCCAAAGCCGAGCTCAACCGGGACAGAAATCCGGTGAAGAGTGCAAGGGCAAAAGCTCGGTTGACTGTGAACTCACCAATACAGTTCGCAGATGTTAACGCAGGGCCTAGCGATCCTTCGCAGTGCCATTAGTAGGCGGCGGAGGTGGCAGAAAAGTTACTCCAGGGGTAACTGCGCTTCTGAGTGTTTATCACGAAGAAGTGATTGTTTATCACAAAGAGTGCTCTCTGTCTGTAACGCTTATTGATAAAGTCCATCTTTTCCGAGGCAGAAAAGTAAAATTGAGTGAATTTAATTATAGCTTCAGTCTTTCTTCCACGTGAGGAAACGAAAGTTTTCGCCATTAAAAGGCTACAAAACTTGAGCAGAGTGAATCTAATTTCTGTCACAAATCCATTTAGAATAGATAAATCCCTAAATAAACACGAAAGATGGAGAGCCAAAAATAAGCGTGAGGACATGAAGATAAGGTTAAGGATTATGTAACTGCCTATGTCGTTATACCAGGTGACAACTGATCCTTAAAGCCGATGTGCGCATAGCGCAAGCGCAGCCCTGAACGGAGTTGTCGTGGGTAAGAGTTCACATCGACCTCACGGCTTGCTACCTCGATGTCGGCTCTTCCTAGCTTGGTGGTGATTCAGCCGCCAAGAGTGGGGTTGTTCGCCCATTAAAAGGGAACGTGAGCTGGGTTTAGACCGTTGTGAGATGGATTTAAGCTATAGTGGAGTTCTGTAGAAGTATAGTAGTAATACTTCAATTGAACTTCATCCAAGTATGTAAAAGTCTTTGATAGTTGTAAACCCCCCTTACGGGAAATCCCTTCTATCGAAGATCAATACTCGGGCTTAAATTCACGCAAAACAGGTTGGATTCTATCTGATGGTGCTGGCGGGTGATTGAGAGTAAAGTCTCCACAGTACGAGAGGAACAGGCGGCTGGGGCCTCTGGTGTACCGGTTATCCTAAAGGGTATCGCCGGGTAGCTAAGCCCTCGTAGATAAGAGCGGAATGCATCAACGCTCGAAGCTACTCTCGAAACGAGTCACCCACTCTGTATCACTATAAGGGGACTGGTGACAGTAACCTTCGATATAGATGAGAGCGCGGAAAGAAGATCCGGTTGATAGAATTGGGGTGTACGCGTCGAGCTTCGGCGAGATGTTTAGCCCACAATCACTAATTGCTCAAGCGTAGTTAGGAAAAATGGAAATTGGTTCGTCAGATTCTAGGAGAGTTATTGTCAGCTAATTTTGGTTTACAATAAAAATTCTTGTTAAGAAAAATATTGAAGCTAGCTATAGAAAGAGGTTCATCGACTAAAATGTTATCTTGCGTATTGCTAGCTTCAAAGAAAATATAGTAATTCCCCTTATAAACCCACTAAAAGTCTAAGTTTCTTGAAATTGAAAGAAAAAACTCTTCACTTGAAAAGTTCTTCAAAAGGAGATGTAGACCAATCTATTAAGCTAAAAATTAGTGCAAAGATTATTGCAAAGACAAGAACTGCTATACCAATAAGTAGAATCTCTTCTAGAATAGGTCCCCCTTTTTTCTTTGATCTTAAAGACTTAAGGAATGTAATTACGAACATCTATCTCAATAATGAAATGCAAAATATCTATTTAAACCCAACAAGATTCAGATATAGTAAATATGGTTTTACTCAGTTTATAAATGAATTTTCGGATTATAAAACTGATAATGAAAAACACAACTAGAAACATGTTATTAGTGTTAACACTCTTTTGTTTTACTAGTTCTTTAGCTATTGCAAGAAATCAAAATAACGTTCCTAATCCCCCTTCTATTTATAGCTCTACTATAATAGATGAAAATATACTGTATTCTTATGACTCAACTTCTGTAAAACAAAATTTTACTTTTGAACTAGTCAATCTTGAACTTCAAGAATATAATAGTTTAACTATATTTTTTCTCTTTTCTGGTGATAGGACTGACTCAAATGGATTAACGATTATTTTGTATTTGGACACTACTGAAGTAGAAATTAACATTAACCGTATTTATCAGGATTCTAATGAACACTCTATTTCTAAATCATTTTCTTATCCTCAAAACTTCATCGGTTCAATGATTATTGTTATTTCATGTGAAGGTAAAACTTCGAATATCCTTAATTCTGGCGCTATTCAAATATTAAGTTCATCAACAATAGAACCAATTACAATTCCTGTTCTTGATAAGAATTTAACCTCCCTTCCTTGTAATCCTGGTCAAATAGGCTATTATGGAGATCTTTCAGGTGTCAGAAGTGATTATGTTGAAACAGCAGTTTATTCAATCAATGGTTCCACCACTTTAAACGTAACTCTTTCTTTTAATACAAATTCCTTTAGTGCCCTTTCTCGATATTTAGAAGTAGAAATAAATAACACAATCATCGCTACTACAAGTTTTTCTAAAGTTCCTTTTGTTATTGTCTCTTTTTCTATTCCGTTAGAGCAGGGGACGAACATAATCCGTTTCTATTTCTGTGTTAACCTAGGTGTAGATGAGATATGGTTTACTAATATAGCTTTGTTTGGAGAACTCCAACTTCTCGAAGACGAAATTCCAGAAGAATCTTTTGATTGGTTTTCCTGCGATGGCCCTTCAGTAGACCATTCCTTTGATTTATCATCACTAAAACCTTTTTCTAGCATTAGTGAACAGAATTTGTTCATTTCGTTATATTATGATTATATAGGTTCAGCAATCTTACCTATTTTAAATTATGAAATTCTTTCGGATTCCGATGTCATCTATTCAGGGGCTATTCATTTCAGCTATCCTGAAAGTATTATTGATACCTACACTGTAAATTACTCCTCTAATATTGCTTTTCGGGTTTATGGAATAGCAACAGGAGAGGGTATTTTTTACCTACTCAATACCAGTACTATTGAAATAGAGCCCGTTCCTATACTTGATGAAAATAGCACTCTAGAAAAAACGATGGTCTCCTCAAAAACTTATGAAACATCAATTACAGGACCTTTAACAGTTAAATTCACAGATGTTTTCTATTTTGATTCTTCTTCAACTACCTTCAATCTTTCTTTCTCCTTGAATTTATACAACGAATTTTACTCTTCTGTTGATCAATTCAATCTGCGAATTAAGATAAACGATAATCAGGTTTTCTTTCAATCATTCAATGATAAACAAACGATCAATGATAGAGTAATCATAGAAATTAACCAAGGTTATCAAGAAATAGAAATAATATTATCAATCTATGGTGAAGGTTTATCGGTTACAATAGGGGAGCTTAGCTACAGACTCGCAGCTACTTCTGAAGAAGTTGTCACACCGACGAACCCCTTTGAACTTCCTAACCCAAGCAGTGACTCAAAACCTTTCAAACCTTCATTACCAACTCTAATGAGCATTAGTCTCATTCTAGATGCAATAGCATTAATTGTTTTAGTAAGACATTTAGAAAAGAAAAACAAAGAAACAAACAGGAATGCTAAAGTAAAACTTGATGATGAAGAATACGAACTTCAATTCAATGGAGGATATATTAAAACAGAGCGTTTCTTCAATTTCAGTATTTTAGGTAACATGAGAAAAGTATTACTGGGATTAGCAGCTGTTTTTGTAATCCTGAAGAACGTGGGATTCTTTCTGATTCTTGGGAGATTAGTTTCAATAGCTAACAGTGATAATACTGGGTTTGAATTTGTTATCTTGGGTAAAATCTCGTTCAATGTTTTTACAACCATACTATTTGCTTCTACTTTCTTTTGGTTTTCAGTAGTAGTCAACTCTTCTACAAATACCTTCTACAAAGATCTTCATAGTAAAAACAAGTTCCTTTTCAGATATGCAAAATATGTTTTCTTTATATCTGGATGGTTGTTATTCAGCTATCTGAAGAAGAATAATTCTGGAAAGCTATTTCCGTGGTCAGTTATTGTTTCTGGATTATTTTTCATATTGTTTATAGGATATATGAGATTTGGAAAGCAGAAAAAGGAACAGAGCAAACCTTCACTTGCAGAGTTTTTCACAAATCAAGGAGTAGTACTCAGAAAAATTAAACAGAGTAGACTACAAGAAAATCCTAAGAAAGAGGTAAAAATCACTGAAGAGAAAAGCACTGTTGGCAATATTAAGAAGCAAGATGAAAAGTTATTCTGTTACTTCTGCGATGCTTTGCTTGAAAGAGTAAAGGATGGAGGACCACTTATTTGTTTAAACTGTGGAAAGAAAACAAGAAAGTGTGAAATATGTTTGAATTACATGGTAGCAGAAGAAAATTTAGTCTACATAATAGATTGTGGTCATACGTTTCATAACAATCATCTTCAAGAATGGATGAAAGTTAAAACTATTTGTCCCAAATGTAAAAGAGAAATAAATGAAGATTCAATAAAACATCTCTAATAGTATTATCACAGATTTATATAGCTGAAAATTAATATCTGTTATTAATGGAAGGAGCAAATATAGAAATAAAAAAGATGGATATTGAAGAATTCATAAGAAAAATCAAATACAATATGGATAATTATGAAGAATGCAAATATGTGTTCTTTCTTGGAGCGGGGTGTTCTGTTTCTTCAGGTATTCCAACAGCAGGAGAACTCGCAAAAAGATGGCTCTTTCGATTAATTAGGCAGAGAAAAGGAAAAGATGCAGATTATTCTCTTCAAAATATCAAAGAGATTCTCCCAAATTATGATGACTCTCAAGCAGCTTTATTTTATGGTAAAATAATTCAATTATTATTTCATAAACCTGAAGAAAGGCAAAAGGAAATTGAGAACATAATTGATAAAAAAGATCCAGGATTTGGTTATGGTGTCCTTTCTTGTTTAATGTCAGATGAAAAATATGGAAAGCATTGTAATGTAGCTTTGACTGTCAATTTTGATGATTTAATTGCAGATGCATTATATCTATACACAAATAAAAAACCACTTGTAATTGTGCATGACACTTTAGCAGGTTTTGTAAGATCTTCGAGGGTGAAACCTTTAGTCATTAAACTTCATGGTGATGCTAGACTTGAGCCAAAAAATACAGAAATTGAAACTAAGACTCTTGCAAAAAACACTAAAGTAGCTATTCAAAAGGTTCTTTCTGATACAGGACTTATATTCATGGGATATGGTGGAAATGACGGGAGCATAGCCGAAATTCTTTCAAAACTCCCCGAAAGCGCTCTTCCATGGGGAGTTTATTGGATAGGAAATGAGTTTCCAAACACCAAACTAGGTAATTGGATTAAAGATAGGGATGGTGTATGGATACAGCATAGAGATTTTGATGAACTAATGCTATTGATTCTAAAGGAATTTTCTTTGAAACTTCCAGACAAAGAAAGAATTGAAGGACTTATTAATCAATTTTATGAACGATTAGGAGAGATACCAAAAGATATTGAACAAAAAAATCCGAAGGAACAAAAGAAATTTTCAGTAGCTTTTTCGTTTGCTTTATCTGAACTAAGCGAAGAATTACTAGCTTGGAAATACGTTGAGTTGAAGGCTGCCGAATGGAAATGGAAGAATCCTGATAAAGCCATTGACATTTATGAAAGTGGTCTGAAAATCTTTGGAAATAATATCAATCTTTTAACTAATTATGCTTTCTTCCTACAGTCTACATTAAACATCGAAAAGGCAAAGAAAATATACAAAAGAGCACTATCTGTTGCCCCAAAATTTCCAGCTTTAGTAGTAAATTATGCAAGTTTCCTGCATAGAATAGTGGGGAATCACACATTAGCAGAAGAATTCTACAAATTAGCATTGGAATTGAACCCACACAGTTCTGCAAACCTAAGTAATTACGCAGGCTTTTTATGGGAAATTGTCAAGGATGATGAAAACTATAAAAAGGCTGAAGAGTATTACAAACGAGCCTTAGAAATATCTCCTAATATGCCAACAATTTTAGAAGGTTATGCTTTATTTCAAGAAAAAATTCGGAAAAACTATAATCTAGCGGAGGAGTATTTTGAAAAAACAATTGATACAAATCCTAATTATTCACGTGGAGTTTTAAATTATGCAAGGTTTCTAGCTTATTCAAGAGAGGATATCAAAAAAGCTAATTCATATTATAATCAAGCACTAGTTTTGAATCCTGAAAATGCTGAATATATTCTAGATATAGGATATTTTTATTCAGAGAAATTAGGAGATTATAAAAAAGCGGAGAGATACCTAAAAGAGGCAATTGAGAAATCTCCAGAAAATTCTACGTACTATGTTTATTATGCTATATTCCTGCAGAAAAGAGTGAAACGCTATTCAGAATCAGAAAAGATGTATAAGAAGGCACTTGAGTTAGATTCAAACAATGCATTTGGTCATTATAATTATTCATATTTCGTGTCTAAGATTTATAATGATTATAAAAAGGCTGAATCCCATTTGAAGAAAGCAATAAAAATTGAACCTAAGAATGCAGAGATTTGGGGACAACTTGCAGTGCTAATGTATCATGATTTCAAGAATCTTGAAATGTCTGAGAAGTATTTTAACAAAGCAAATGAGATAGATTCTGAAAATGCAAATAACTTGATTAATTATGCATCTTTACTTCTTTCTCAAGGAAGGGAAGAAGGGTTTGAATACCTAGATAAAGCTATGAAGTACATAGAAAAATCAAGATTTAAAGAATCGATTGAATTAGAGTACTACTTCTATCTTTATGCTCATGAAAATGACGATGAGATTAGAATAAAAGGTTTAAAGGAGATCAAGAAACTGTTATTAGATAATAAAAGGTCATATGATTGGGATTTCACTCTGAATATAATTCAAGCTAAAAGCCAAGGACATAACGAGGAAATTCCTTTGGAAATTCTTGCAGATGTAATCGTAGGAGACAAACACATCAAAGTTTTAGATGATTTTGAATTCTGGTTAAAATTATCATAGAACATATGTACTGTTTATTAAGAGTAAAAAAACAAAAATAAATGGTACAGAAGTAATACAATAATAATTCAAGAAGAATCATCTTTTTTTCTCAGTTTATAAATGAAAGTACATATAATATTAACAGTTACACTATGTCCTCTCAAACAAAGCAAACATTAGTCACTCGCACTTATCAAATGGGTGTTAGGTTTGAGGGTACTAGAGAGAAACGTAGAATACAAGAAAAAGAAGCTAACCAAAGAGTAAAAGGTTTGCAAGTCAGACAAGAAGATTTAATTCATGATAAAAAGGCAATAAACGCTGCATTATCAATTGCAAGAAATGAACCCAAAATGCCGAATATGGTGGGTTTAACTAACATCAAAAGAATCACAAAGAAGAGTCCTAGTATTGCTGATAGTGCATATACTTACTTATTTTTAGCAGCCAAAGGCACAGTTACCTTAGAGAGGAAAGTTGAAGTATTTTTCGATTTAATGTCGAATTGGAAAGAGCAAGCAATTGAATGGTATATTTTTGGAAGAAGTCCTAGAATTGAAAGTATTCTTATCTACAGATGGAAGGTAAAGAGATTATATGTAATCAATGTACTAACCAGTACAAGAAGGCAAATAGACAAATTTTGCAATCAACGATTAAAATTCAACACTATGCTTCCACTTTTAGCACAGAAAGAATTCGAAAGAGCGATACAGAAGTGTAATAAGTCCAAATGCCTAGAACTAACATCAAAACCAATCAATTCAAAAACAAATGTGTTTCTAGAAAACTTACGTTTGTTAGCTTTAAAGGCGGATATTGTAGCACCTCTTCTTACTTCGTGGAATAATACTGTACATCCTTCTCGTTGGAAAAGCTTGAAATTTTTAAGTAAAAGAATTGCTGAATCAATAGGTGAGAAAAATAGAAGACTATTTTCTGCTTTAAGAGCAATAGTGATCTTCGCACTCTACTCTACATTAGAGAAGACTGTTATAGAAATAATTCAGAAAACTCACCCAACTAAAATTGTTCATCCACCATTTAGAAAGAAAAAGAAAGGAAGATTACCTATCCAACTAATTATGTGTCCAAAACATGTTGTTCTCAGACCTGGTAGTTCAAAAGTTATGACGGAACTTGCAAGAAAAGATGGGTATTTCGAGTTGGGATTCGTTCTTAGAGGATTCCCTAGAATTACATGTAAGCTTATCTTTTCAAAGAAAATCTTAGAATATCTTAACAAAGGAGCTCGAATTAGATCATTGCTCATTCGCAGCAACAGTTCACCTAGCTATAAGGTTAGAGTTTCTGTTATTATAGAAGGAACTCCCAGTAAGTTTCTTAGTACAAAACTTCTCAAGCAATTGTCAAAGAAAGGGAGTACAAAGAAAGTAAAATCCATAGGAGTAGATATTAACCGAGTTAGTGAACATATGATTGCGCTTTCTAACAAAGAGCCCTTATCAAAGAATTTGTTGCTTCTAGCTAGAAAATACAATAAACTATCAAATGTTATTATCCCTCAGTTGAGCTATAGTTTAACGAATAAGGGAAAGAAGAAAGACACTAGAGGGTATGTTAAGACTAAGGGAGAATTGTACAGAGTCTACAGAAGAAGGAAAAACATTCTTGAAGAAATTAAAAATTTTGCAACTCATTTCATTGCTGCTGAAATTGTAAAAAATAAGAGTAATCTACTTTGTGTCGAAGACTTTCAAATAGATCCTAGAGGAAAAAGAGGAGCTTTAGCTAAAGCAATATACAATATGCCTGATAATCAAGAAATATTTGAAAAAGCAGTATTATTAGCGTCTTCAATACTTGGATATAAGGTTAAACTTGTTTATGTTAATCCAAGAGGAACAAGTACAAAACATAATGGTTGTGGAGGAAAAGTCGAAAGAAAAATTGGTTCTTATGACATCGCAAAATGTAAAAAGTGTGGTAAAATGGTGAATACTCACATAAATGCAGCAAAAAATGTAAAAGATAAGGGTGAGCAATTGTTAAAATCAAATTCCCCCTCTCCACATACGAGGGGAACGAGATAACTACTCGTCAAGACTATTCAAGTTATAATAAACTTGGATGAGCTTCATAGTATGTGTATGGAAATTGGTTCGATCAGAAACTAACTTTAAGAAGCAAAATCTTCTAGATATACAGGAATAAGAAGAAGAAAGGTCTGGTTGGATGTCAAAGAATAAAATTGAAACTAAAACTATTGCTGATTTTCCTGAACTAGTTAAACAATGGCATCCAACAAAAAATGGAAACTTAAAACCCGAAAATATTTCCTATGGTTCCAAACAACCAATTTGGTGGAAATGCGAGAAAGGACCAGACCATGAATGGCCAACTAGTCCAAACAACAGAACCGGAGTAAAAAAAATTACAGGATGCCCATTTTGTGCTAGTAAAAGAGTTTCAGTTACAAATTCATTAGCAATCAACTTTCCAGAAGTAGCAGCTGAATGGCATCCAACAAAAAATGGAGATTTTACTCCTGAAAACGCAATTATGAAATCTAGTGAAAAAGTGTGGTGGCAATGTTTGAAAAACCCTAAACATAACTGGCCTGCTAAAATAAATGATAGAAGCGGTATAAATAAATCAGGATGTCCATATTGTTCAGGAAAACTAGTTTTAGAAGAAGAATCTTTAGAAGCATTGTTCCCAGAAATAGGTGCTCAATGGTTTTATGATAAGAATAGAGGGATTCTTCCAAATCAAGTATCTCCTGGTTCAGGAAGAAGAGTTTATTGGATTTGTGATAAAGGACCAGATCATATTTGGAGAGCAGTTATTGATAGTAGAACTAGAAGAGGTTATGGATGTCCTTGTTGTGCAAATAAAAAAGTCTCAGTTACGAATTCTCTTGCTACAAAATTTCCTGAAATAGCTAAAGAACTACATCCAACACTAAATGGAGAACTTACAGCTGAAAAAATAATAGCAGGATCTGATAAAGAAGTGTGGTGGCAATGTTCGAAAAATTCTAAACATGTGTGGGATTCTAAAGTATATCATAGAACTGGGCCATATAAAACAGGTTGTCCAATATGTTCTCATAGAAGATTATCTCCATTTAATTCACTACAAACTCTTTATCCAGAAATAGCAAAAGAGTGGCATCCAACAAAAAATGAAGGATTGACACCAGAAGAAGTAATTGGAGGTTCTCACAGAGAAGTGTGGTGGCAATGTTCGAAAAATTCTAAACATGTGTGGGTAGCAAGAATCAACAATAGAGTCCATAACAAATCGGGGTGTCCTTCTTGTAATCTAGTGGGTGGTGTAGAGATAATAGGATATCTATGGGAAAGGATTTGTCACAGAATTGCGCAACAACTATTTAAGGGAAAAAAATGGGAGTGGCAACCAAAGATTGAGACGCCAGAGGTTGAAGAAAGAAATTGGATATTACCCGAAATACTTATAGAAGAGCCTGATGGTTCATTAGAAATTATAGAAGTCAAAAAATCCCCCTTAGCATTAACACATAAAGACTTAGTTATTTATCCTCAATATGCCAAAAATGTGAAATTCTGGTGCTTGTACGTAGAATCACAAACAAAGAATAACTCTGAAAAGAAATTTGTTTTAATTTCAAGTGACGAACTTGTTGAACAATTAAAACATAAAATTACTAATCAAAACAGAAAAACAATTTCAAGAATAATAGATGATATTAAGAGACTTAAAGATGGAACATTTTCAACTCAACAGAAACTTCTTACGGATTTTATAACTCTAGATGACTGAGTTAATATACAACTATTTTTTGTGAACTAAAAATAGTTGTTAAGTGAATTTTGAAGCTAGTTATAGTAGAATTTTTTTGGGTTTTAAATACGTTTGAGTAATATATTGTTTGTCTGAAACATGTTACTTTCATTCAATCAATTTGTAAATTTCATATATGCTATTAATTTAAATAGGGATCTCAAAACAATGGAAAGCTTGGACATTATATCTATTTGTGCATTAGTAGCATCATTCATTAGCTTATATTATACAAGAAGAAAAACTAGATTCAATGAACCAAAATTAGCAATATTTTGGATAAAACTTGTAGAAAGTGGGCTTAAACAATCTCGTTATTCTGAAGATATTGTTACACATTTTCTTCGTATTAGTTTTAAAAATCCTGGGAGTATAAGTATCTTAGTTAAATTACAGATACAAATTGCAATCTATCCGTCTTATGAGAGTTCTCCTCCTCTAGATTATGAGGATGAGAAAGCATTTCCGATAAAATCCGATAATGGAAATGTTCAAATAGTTTCAGTTATAATCCCAAAAGATTCAACTGACTGGAAATTTGGAAAAGTATTGTTTAATGGATATTTCATTGATGGTAAAGGCAGAAAACGCATAGTATACCGTAGTTTTAAGGGACATAATAACAATTCAGATTGGAAACCAACTTCTCGAATTCAAAATAAATATACTTCAATATTTAAAAGAAAAGAATTAATCTCTCAAGTGAATTAAATACTAAGATGGTTACTGAGAGTACAGAAGACAAAATTTATCTTTTTCCGTTAATCATCTCAAAAATAAATACCTTATCTAGGAGAGTTATTGTCAGCTAATTTTAGTTTACAATAAAAATTCTTGTTAAGAAAAATATTGAAGCTAGCTATAGAAAGAGGTTCATCAACTAAAATTTTTTCAGTTTGGGAACCACATAGGTGGTAAAATACCTTCGTCTCCGCCTTCAGGATCATATTTTGGTTCGTACATCATATCTCACTCTTGGAAAGGGTACTCTACTAGTTCAACAAAACTATTAAAACACCCCAAAGAAAAAATGTCAAGAGAAAAGAATGATAAAGTGAGTAATGAAAGATTTTAGTCATAAAGTCTTACTTCGATTGATTTAATCTACAAAGATTGAATACAATTTAGAAGTTGTTTAATTGCAGTTTAGTGAGTAAAAACAAAAAAGGAAGGAGGATTAACCTGGAGACCATGCTGGGGGGAGAATGTCTCCGTCTCCTTCATCCGGGTCATTTTTTTCATTGTACATCATACATCGACTCTTAGGAAAGGTTACTCTAATAGTTAAAAGAAACTATTAAAACGCCCCAAGGAATAATGTGCCAAAGTAAGAATTATTGCTTATCATTGGCAAGATTTTTATCTCAAATCAATTTAAGTTAAATGACAAGATATGATGAAGAATGATTCTCTCTGGCATAAAATTGAAACAGGACCTAATCCTCCTGAAGAAGTATATGCTATCATTGAAAATCCTAAGAATAACAGAAACAAGTACGAATTAGGTAAAGATGGTATTCTATATTTAGATCGTGTGTTACATTCAGCTGTTCATTTTCCCGGTGATTACGGATTAATACCACAAACATACTTTGAAGATGGAGATGCTTTAGATATTCTAGTACTAATCTCTGAACCCACATTTACTGGATGTGTTCTAACTTCTCGACCTATAGGTATTATACGAATGAAAGATGAGAAAGGACACGACGACAAAATTTTAGCTGTTGCTTCCAAGGATCCTTTCTTCCATGGAGTCTATTGTTTAGATGATGTATACCCTCACACCCTGAACGAAATTGCTGAATTCTTCAAAACCTATAAAGGATTAGAACATGGAAAAAAGGTTGAAGTTGTTGGATGGGATTCAAAAGAAGAAGCATTTAAGACAATAAGCCATTCGATGAAATTATACAAAGAACTATTTGAGGATGAATAAGTAATCCTTAGTTAAGTTCGAAATGTAATTAGAATTGCATCTTTTTAAATTTCTTTTTTAGTTGTCATAGCGGAATAATTATAATCATAATTCATTTGAAGGTAATTTGGAAACTATATAGTTTTAAAGGAGATGGACTGTAAAATGAGTCTTGAAAAGTGGATAGATAAAGAGGATTTGAAAAAGCTTAAAGCTTTAGAAAACCCTGAAGTTGAAAGAGTTATTGAAGAGTATCTTACTCTCTGTAAACCTACCAAAGCTAAAGTTATAGATGATTCACTAGAGGATATTGCTTTTGTACGTCAATTAGCGATTGACAATAAAGAAGAAATAGAATTAGGTCTAGAAGGACAAACAGTACATTTTGATGGTTATTATGATCAAGCTCGTGATAAAGAGAATACACGACTTTTAGTGCCTGCTGGAGAGAAGGAAAAATATGGTCAACATATCAATACAGTTGATCGTGACGAAGGACTAAAAGAAGTTTTAGAAATTATGGACGGAGCAATGGAAGGAAAGATTGCTATTATTAGATTCTTCAGTCTAGGTCCAACTAAGTCAAAATTTTCACTTTGCGCTTTGCAAATTACAGATTCAGCTTACGTAGCTCATTCTGAAGATTTACTATATAGACAAGGTTATGAAGAATTTAAAAGATTAGAAGACTCTGAAGACTTTTTCTACTTCATTCACTCAGCAGGAGAGTTAACAGATAAATATGTAACAAAAAATGTTGATAATAGACGCATTTACATTGATCTACAAGAAAATCGAGTTCTATCAGTTAACAATCAATATGCTGGAAACAGTTTAGGTTTGAAAAAACTTGCACTTCGTTTAGCTATAAACAAAGCAATTCATGAAGACTGGTTAACTGAACATATGTTCATTAGCGCCATCTGGCCATTAGATAAAAGTAGAAAAACTTACTTCCTTGGAGCTTTTCCAAGCGCATGTGGAAAAACAAGCACAGCAATGGTTCCAGGAAACACAATTATTGGAGATGACATTGCTTATCTTAGAATCTATGAAAGTGGTGAGGTTAGGGCTGTCAATATTGAAAGAGGGATTTTTGGAATCATTAAGGATGTTAGTCCAAAAGATGATCCAGTTATCTATAACAGCTTAATGACACCAAGAGAAACTATTTTTTCTAATATATTGGTTTCAGAAGGAAAATCATACTGGCTAGGTATGGGTAAACAAGTAACTATTCCAGATACTGGAATGAACTGGACTTCGTCTAAGCTTGGTGAATGGCATGCAGGTTTCTGTTGTAATGAGGAAGGAAAGGAATTCAAGTTTTCACACCCAAATGCTCGTTATACAATAAGATTAGAGGAGTTAGAAAATGTTGATGAAGCATTACATGATCCTAATGGAGTAGAGGTTTCAGCTATTATTTATGGAGGAAGAGACAGCGATACATCTGTTCCAGTTTATGAATCTTTCAGTTGGGAGCATGGTGTTTATATTGGTGCTTCTGTAGAATCTGAAACAACAGCTGCAACTTTAGGGGAAGCAGGTGTTAGAAAACATCAACCAATGGCTAATCTCGATTTCATAGTAGTTCCTCTAGGAGAGTATCTTGAAGCACATCTAGGTTTTGGAAGACGAATTGCACAAAATAAGGTTCCAAAAATATTCTCAACAAACTATTTCCTCAAGGATAAAAAGGGACGATACTATGACGAAATTCTTGATAAAAAAATATGGTTACTTTGGGCAGAAAAGAGAGTTCATGGCGAATATTCTGCAATAGAAACGCCAATAGGTCATATTCCAGAATATGAAGATATTAAAGCTTTATTCAAAGAAGCTTTTGATTTTGATTATGGTAAGGAAAGGTATGTAGCAGAATTCTCTATCAGAATTCAGAAATTCTTAAAGAAAATTGAAAGAATAGATGCAATATTCAAAAATGAAAAGGATGTTCCTGAAGAATTCTTTAATGAGTTAGAACAACAACGACAAAGATTATTGGAAGCCAAGGAAAAGTATGGAACAGAAGTTATATCTCCATTTCTTTTCCAAGGTTGATCAAGCAAGCAAAGAGTATGAACAATTGTGGGGAATATATAAGATAAAAGAGATGCAATACTGATATAATTGATTCCAAGCTATGATCACGAAGATGAAAGGGAGAAAAAGAAAATCAGTAAATTTGCTATTCTCAATTGTTTTATTGGAATACCTACAATTGCCTTTCTGATTCTACTTCTAGCCAAAGGACTTCTAATAAACTATTCAGCTATTGTATACTCAGCTATTGGTTTACTGAGTTTTGGAATAGCTTATTCAATATACAAAATGATTAGAAGATAGAGTACTTTTTCAACAGTTTTTTTATTGTATTTTTTATTCTAGATGCGGTAAAAATTAGCTTTTAAACCATTATTTTCTGCTGAAACAGCTGAACTATCGAAAAGTACGCTTTACACCGACAAAAAACGTGAAATTTCATTCTGTAATCGCTCAATTTCGACATTCTAAGTTAGATAAATTTTTTGTCGGGAGTTTTACAAAGTGATATTCTATCAACAAATTTTCAGCTTAATAATATCATTTTAGGAAAGATGAAAAAAACAGTTAAACAAACCATAAGTAAGTATCTAGATAAAAGAAGGCGAAAGAGGTATTTTCTCAACTTTAAATATTCAATTAGGCAGTATTATGCAATACAAAATCTGTATTAAACAGGTTTAACTGTCTGTGTGAGATGTTATGGAATATGTCCCAAAGCACTACTTTTTATCAAATCCAGTGTTTTGGGATCCAATTTTCATAGAATGGGATTACACTGAATCAATATTATTAACAGCTTTTGACCTATTAAGAAATGATAGTATTATATATGATCTACATAGCAAATCTATGACATTAAAAGAATTAATGAGAGAAAATGGTTTCCCCAAAAAAACAAAAATTTTTGCGGATACAGGAATATTCATGCTGGAATGGTTTAAATTTTTTAAGGGAAAATCATTTAATCAAGATTATTCCAAAATCACTTTGCCAATTAACGATGTTCTTGAAGGATATGAATTAATGGACCCTGATTTACTAGTAGTCCCTGATGAAATTATTCTACCCATGGATTCTGATACTATAGTAAAAAAGAAAATAAAAAATATGAAAGAAAATGTAATAAAAACTCTAGACCGCTTTCCAAAGAGCAAGGTAATAGGAGTAATCCAAGGAGTAACTAGTAAAACTATGGATAATTTATATGATTTTGAAAAAGATCATGGGATAACCATTTTTGCTCGAGGAGGACTCATACCAATTAAAAGAAAAAACAATCTGTATTGTGAAACAATAAAATATTCTAGACAAATTACAAAGGAAAATTTCTTACATGCTTTTGGAATAGTGAACCTTGATCAGATCAAATGTTATGGTAGATGTGCTAACATTGATTCATTTGATAGTACAATTGCGAGAGCTTTAACTTCTGAACTATACTTTGTAGATAAAAATCTTGTTAAACATAGATTTAGTGATGATGCTTTAACTAAATGTGACTGTTACTTTTGTGACAAATTAAGATCATTGAGATTAGAAAATTATGAGTATCCTGGAAGGCCTGTTATAGAAAAATTGTATCTTCATAATGTTATTGCAATAAGAAACTACTGTGAAAATGTAAAATGCTTCTAAGGTCACTATGGAAAGTTTAGTATGCATTCAGGAAAGAAATGTAAAGGTACATATTACAAATATAATACATCTATAATTCTAGTTTAATACAGGATATTCTTTGTCAATAAGTTTTTTACTTCTAATATTTCCACATGAATTAATGTTGGAAGAAATTAGAGAATTACTAAAAAAAATTGATTAAATTGTTGACTCAGAATCAAGAAGAACAGAAGAACAAATAGATGAACTAAAAGAAAAGCTTCTTCTGTTTCAAGATTCAGAAGAGAATTTGTCATCTATTCATTCGAAAGTCAAAGAACTAACTAATGAGTTATACTTATTCAAGGAAAGAAGCGGAAAGTTACAAGAGAGAAATGATGAACTCAAACCACTAGAAGATTAGTGTGACTCATTAAAGGATCAAATCAAAAAATCAGAATTTGAACGGGAAGGGTATATATTCACAATTAAAGTAATATTAAAATGGATTCCAAGTCAAAAAGAAAATATTGATGTTCTTGTTGCATTAGCTTCATCACCAAATCACGAATCAACTTTCAAGAAGCTTCATAAGGAAACTACAATTCCAGCAGTTACTTTAAAAAACAGGATTTTACCAATTCTAGCTGATAACTCACTCGTTAAGATAGAAGGGGATAAGGTAACACTAACCATATCTGAACTAGAAGAATGAAGAAATTATTTCAGTGAGAAGTTCCATAAAATTAAATAAGACTAAGAAATAAACTATTCTTACATGAAAAAACTTATCAGATCAAAGCGAGGAGTATCAAACATTATATCTACGCTGGTTATTTTCACTGTAATGGTAAGTGCTTTGGGACTAGCCTTTTCACAAATAGTTCCGTCTCTAGAAAGATTTCAAACAGAAAGCGATATGATTACAGCAACAAATTCTTTCCTCTCATTTGATTCTGAAATTAAAAGGTTAATTTCAGCTCCTGATAACTCATCAAGTGTGGTTAGATACAATTTAGATAGTGGAGTCTTAGATTTGACAGAAGAACGAGAAAATTTTCTAATAATTACTTCAGGTGGGGATAATCTACTAAATTATTCATACTCTTCAGGAGAAGTTCTTTACAGAATTGAAGGAAATTTCAAAGGATCTGGCGGTTTAATTTATGATTTTGGAAGTCCCATCTTACTTGTTTATTCTATTAATAGAACCACACAAATCACAAATATTGCCCATCAATCATTCGATGGGTATAAGGTTTTGAAATTATTCTATAGTGCTTACTTAAATATTGAAAAGGTATCAGATACCAAAGTTGAGATTAATTTCATGATTGTTAATTTGAGAACTACTAGAACAGCTGAGGGGCAAGGAGAATATTTCCCCATAATTAACACAGCAAGTAAAATTATGATTACCAAAGAGAGCCAAATAACAGAAACTTATGATTTAGGAGATAGGAATGACGACTTGAGTATGACTGCATTAACGAGTGATTTTTCTCAAAATATTGTTTATCCTATTGCTCCTGAAACATTTCATCTAACTCTGAATGTTATCCATATCAACATAGATTTCAGCACAGTATGATTGTAAAAACAATATACAAACTTCTTTTTGTATATCTCAAAGATGTATTTATATTGAATAACAGCTACAGTATATCAGCGAAGTTTTCTCGTGTGGGACTAGACTTATGGCATATAGCCTTGGATGAAAGTCTCACTTCGAAACTTCGCTATCATTTTATTCCTTAGCCTTATTACTCAAAATAAATATCTTCATAAAGGTTTAACGATGATTTAGTAGTGGTTGCTTCATATGGATTTAATTGTGAAATTCAGTAATGTTTCAAAGAAATTTCAATTGTTCTGGGAAGAAATAGTGATCTTCGAAAAGATAAATTTGGATATTGAAAGAAATGAATTAGTGCTTTTCTATGGTCCAAGTGGAAGCGGAAAGACTACTCTAATCAACTTGCTAACCGGATTACTGAACCCTGATGAAGGAGAAATTCAAGTAGCAGGATTGTATGTTGATTTAATACCGGAAAAAGAGAAGTCAGACTTTAGATCAAACTACCTAGGAATAGTTTTTCAAGAAAATAACTTGGTATCAACTCTAACAGTAAAAGAGAATATTATACTCTTTCAAGAACTGTGTGGTTATGAGGTAGAGGGTAAAGAGGAAAAAATTGACTTACTATTAAAAAAACTTGGAATAGACCACAGAAAAGATAGTTTTCCAGTACAACTTAGTGGGGGGGAAAAGAAGAGAGTCGCTATTGCTAGAGCATTATCAAATGATCCATATATACTGATTTTAGATGAACCAACAGGAAATCTTGATAGAGAGTCTGCAGATGAACTCTGTAATTTAATTGAGGAACTCTTTTTAACAACAGACATTACAGTTATTGTTTCTTCTCATGATCAAAAGATGAATGAAATTGCAACGTTAGTGTATAGAGTAGGATCGAAACAAGTTGAACTAGAAGAAGAACATGAAGAAAGAAGAAAAGGTGAAGAAATTGAATACCGTCCAATAGATTCTCTAGAAAGAGGGAAAGAGGACATATTCATAGAAGAAGCATTACTGGATCCAATTGAATAAGAAAGTATCAGAAGTTGATGTTATGATAGGTCAAATGAAATTTGCGTGGATTGGTTTTAAGAGATCATTTCTTGCATCAATGTTTTCTTTCATTAGCCAAATTGTAACATATTCAGCAATAACGATAAGTATTGCCATATTCTCAATAGTGAAACCTTATCTAAATTGGTCCGTGAACAGTGTTTTTTACAAATCCTATACTATAATGGGAATTCTGTTTATTGTAGTAAGTATTGTTATCGGAGCAGTTGTCACAGCAAGATCAATCGATTTGAAGTTTATGAGTCAAAAGGATGATATTGCTATAATGAAAAACGTAGGGGGGAAGAACAAGTGGATATATAGTTATTTCATCTTTAATCAAATTTTAACCTCAATTATTATGCTAATATTAGGTATAATCCTAGCTCTCATCTTACTAGCGGTAATTTTCTATTCATTCAAATTCAGTTTCTTCTTTAATCATATTAGGTTCATACCAGTCTTAGGAGCAAATATAGCCATAATTATTATTTCTTATCTGAAATCTCATTACACAATAATTAAATTCATTGAAGAGAAAAATTTCGAAGTTTCCTCCAGCAGACTGAGTTCTTATAAGAGTATCTTCGAATTTAACGGGTTATTAAGCAAATTTAAAGTAGTAAAAAAGCTGGCTAGTAAGAATTATCTTAGATCAGGAAAGATCCTGGCAAGTTTTCTATTCAGTTTTTTTCTGGCTTTTTCCTCAATATCTTTCGCACTGGGACCTGTTGCAATAGCAGAAACGTACAATCACTATCTAGACAATAGATTTTACGACAGTACCTATGTGATAGGTCAAAAAGGAATAATAGATTTTTATAGTTCAAATTTTGGTGCTCAAGAGTATGTTAATGAATCATACATAAGCGAACTAGAGGATATTAATTTCTTTAAGAATAATTCATTTGACATAAGTTTTCTTAATGATGTAGATGGCACAGGTATTGATGCGAAGAAACTATTCCTTACGAAACTGGATGTTCAAGAAGTTGCTTCCCTAGATGTTACACCGGAAGGATATGTACAAGTAGGATCCAATAGAACTTTTCATGCCACAATTATAGGATATAAAGAAACAAGTATTTTTGATGAGTTGCTGCTCTGGGGTTCTTTACCAGGTTCAAGTGAAGTGGTTATAGGTGACTCTCTGGATAACTTAATCTTTGAGAACAGTACTATGCAGAAAATAGAACTAACTGAAAATTCGAGTAAGTACGGTATAAGTGGGGTTGCTTTAGATGTATTTGCATCAGGTTTTACAGTCTATGTACCAATAAGCAAATTGAATACAGAATCCATATCAAATGGTCCAAATCTGATCTTGCTAGAAGATCTTAATTCAACTACTTATTCAACAATAGTAAGTTTAGTAGAAACAAACGGATACGTGATGAGAGAAATTTCCGAAATAAGAGAAGAAAACATCAAAGAATATGACAACTTTTCATATATGTTTGACATACTGGGAATAATTCTATTTTGCATTTTTACCTTTCAAATTATTGTGTTTGCATTCTTGTATTATTTAACTTATAAGAAAGACTATGAACTTTTGTATAAGCTAGGTATCGAGAAAAAGAAGATCTCAAAGATAAATGTTAATTCAATACTACTGCAACTAGTCCCTGGAATATTGTTTGGAAGCTATTTTGGATCAATAATAACAAGATATTTCCTTGTACCATACACAAAATTGGGTTATTATCTAGCATTTCTCTTTGGAATAATTGTTTGGTTTATACTTTCAGGGTATATAGGGTCAACAATGGCAAGCAAAAAAGGATTAAAACAAATTTATAACTCACTTTACAAAAATAAAAGAACATAACTAAAAATATGCTATTTTATGGTTTATTAGGTAATTGGGACAAAATCCTTGGTTAGCATCTTATTAATTTCTCTCTGAGGTATTTCTTTACTCCTAAGTCCAGCAACAAAGACGTTAAGACAATCTTTGCAATAAACTTTCTTAATTCTAGTATTGTATGTTAGTGGAGACATATGTTTACTTTTACCACAAATATCACATCTATCTTGAATACCTGCTGTTAGATCAGCAGTACAATCTGCGCAGTAACTAGCTTTATTTGGAACAGGTCTTCCACACTTCGCACAAAAACGCACTCGTGTAACCATGATATCGAAAATTCACAATTGAAATATTTTAAACTTGTGGAACTGCTAGAATGTGAAAAATTTGTACACACTCGCCCCCCTTTGTTTCTATTGGAAAAAGGTATATTTGTACATATTATGGAGATATGTGTACATATATTATTTGTACATAGTCCTAGATGAAAATAAATGTCTAATTATATAAATGTTTCGTTTTTCAATTAGGAAAATATCTATTTTTTAATATAAACAGTTCTACTGGAAGAAATGGGGTGGGAGATATATTTGCCTTACAAATCTAAGATATTACTAAAGTTTTTAATGGTTTATAAATAGTCTAACATGATATCTATCCTTATAAACTTAGATTGAAAAAGTATTGTAAGTAATAAAGTGAGTAATATGCCTAAAGAGGTTACAATCAAACTACCTGATGGAACGATCATACGAATACCTTCTGGAGATACAGAGAGTCTTAAGACAACACTTGCTCTAGTTACAGGAAAATCTGAGGGAACAGATCCAGCTGAAGAAGAAAGAGAACAGCAAAAGGTTACAAGCATTAATGATCTTTTAGGGGCTTCAAAGATAGAAAGAATTGCAAGTATAATTCGAAACCATTATCCTGAAGGTGATTGGTTTATTTCAAATGAAGTATGTGAATTATACGAAATAATATTCAGGGAAGGGGTAAAAATGAGTACAGTTAGCACTTACTTATCGAGATTAGCAGATGAAAAAATGTTAAATAGAAAGGGAAGTGTATCACAAAGATTGTATTCAGTTACAAAGAAACTCTTAGAAAACTACGGAGAACTAAAGGTTCTTGAAATACCAGCAGATCTCTTGAAATAACTATTTTTAACATCCACTGCAGCGAAATTAAAGCTGCAAGAATCTTACCACGCAAATTATTTTTCTTGTGGTAAGATTTTCATTTTTTCCTTTCTCCTACTTTTTTATTCTTCTTACAACACAATTTTATTACTTTGTGGTAAGATTTTCTTGGTCTCTTTTACTGTTCTTTTTTTATAAAAAAATCCTTTCTCCTCCCCCTCTTCTTGTTAAATTCTTGTAAATCCTTCTACTGTCTCTTTATCCAGCCTTTCAACCAACTTGATTATGAGCTTAATTGCATTGGTTACGTCGTTTAGATCTAATATCCCATTATGTGCATGAATATGTCTTGTTGGTATTCCTATGACTATACTTGGGCACCCCATATCTGTTAAATGGATTACTCCTGCATCTGTTCCTCCTCCTGGTACTAGAGAAAGTTGGTGTGGAATGTCTAGTTCTTCAGCTGTCTTGATAACGAAATCTCTGAATCGGGGGTTAGGTATCATTGATCCATCATAGGTTAAAATACTAGGTCCTTTACCCATCTTTGCTGGGGCTTTTGTATCGTCAATACCTGGAACATCTCCAGCTATATCTACTTCTAGAGCTATACCTATGTCAGGTTTGATCATCTGAGCAGCTGTGCGTGCCCCCCTTAAACCAACCTCTTCTTGGACAGTAGCAGCTCCATATACAATGTTAGGATGAGTAATATTTGCCTCTTTGAGTTTGCGGATAACTTCAGCGATGATTAAGGCCCCAATACGGTCATCGAAGGCTTTACCAACTGCAAGAGTAACCGAACTCTTCTCTTCTGTATCTTTGTCTTCTTTCTTGATACGAGGTCGCTCCCAGATTTCAAATTTGGCATCAGGCATAATAGGATCACCTATACGAATACCTAGTTCTTTTGCTTCGTCGATTGAAGTACAACCAATATCTATGAACATTTTAGCCTTCGTAACAACTTTATTGCGTTCTTCAGGGTCAACAACATGAGGAGGTTTGGCAGCTATGATACCTGGGTAGAGTTTACCTTCTACTGTTCTGATTTTAACTCTTTGAGATAGAAGGGTCTGATCCCACCATCCACCAAGCTGATGGAATTTGAGAAAACCATCTTTAGTAATGGCTGATACTTGAAAGCCTATTTCATCCATGTGCCCGGCAATCATGATTTTTGGACCATCTTCTTTTCCTTTGGATGTGAAAACAAGTGTTCCTGTTTTATCTTGAAGTATTTCATCAGCAAATGCTTTAACATATTTCTTTAAAATAGTTTGAACTTCCCATTCAAAACCAGAAGGTCCAAACTCATTTGATAATTCTTCTAAAATTTTGATATTGAAATCAGTCATTATATTCACCATAAAAATGAATTACTATACTTTGATTGAATACTACAACAACGGTTCTTATTTAACTATTCCTCTTTGATTTTTCCAAAAACATTAACAAATAAAAACTATCTTTGTAGTGAGTTATTATCACTTATTATAACTGTAAAACTATTTTATACAAATGAATTCACAAAGTTTTGTGAAGTGTTCTATTGGAAAATCTTTCAAAGTTAGGATTCCATCATTGTTTTGGCCTAATAACGCATTCACACCTTGTGAACGGTTCAAAACAGAAGATATTGAAGTTTTCCAGTGGAAATAAAGGGGTCTACTTTTTTCATTCACAAAAGTGAAAATTCTTCTTAGATTAACAATGTTCAGTATTAGAATTTTTGTCGTAAGAAAAGCTCTGTTCACAAAGTTTTGGAAATACAGTGAACTGTATAATAACAAGTTTCACATGATCTATGAAGACAGCATAATCAAAGAATAACAAAATTAGAGACCATTTACAGCAAAAGTGAAGCGCTTGTGTTTAGTGTGTATATTGTATTCATTACGTATTACATTTATTTTGTGAAAAACATCAGAAAACGTAATACTTGAGTATTACACTATTTTCAAGTTTAAATAAATACGTAAAAAGGGCTTAAGTGGGTAACTGATAAGCAAATGAATAGGATTTAAAGGTTGTCAATTTTTTCTAGAGTTAAGTTCAGTTTTTTTCTTTTCCTTTCTAGTTCTTTAATTGTAGATCCTATAATAATTCTTTCTTCAACTGCATCTGGTATTCTTTTACCAAGATATTTGGTGAACTTATATTCAGGCTCTAGTCTCAGATAGAAATACGGTCCGTGTTGAGATTTAGGACTTTTATTACATCTACAGTTTTCTCTACCACATCTGATATACTTTGAGCTAATGAAACCAAATAAAGGATCTTGTTGTGAGAGAGATTGTATTTGATAATCTAAATCCTTTATGGCATCCTGCAAATTGATTTTAACATCACTTATTTTATCAACTGTCATCTTGAGACATGTATTTATACTTTCATCATAAAAAAACATTAGATATTACTCTGATATTCTCCAGATTATATTGAATTATTTATTCGACATTAATCCTCTAACCATGTAGAAAATCCGACAAAGTGATAAAATGCAGCAGAGCAAAAATATGCTAACAAAGAAGATAAAGGAAAAATCTCCTATACAAGGGGTTGTTATCAGTAGTCGTCGTGTGTATGTTTACTCAGACGAAACCGATCAAGAAATAGAATTAGAGAATCTTTTGATTAACTTACTTAGAGATCATGGACCACTTACCAGAAATGAACTAGTTTCATTAACTCATATTCCACGTTCAACCCTATATGACAACTTGACTAAAATGATATCTAATGGAGTTATCGCGAAAGAATCAGTTCCACGAAGTACTAGAGGAAGACCAAAGGTTCTATTCAAGCTAGCATGAAATAGTTTAGCTTTTTCTTGATTCAATTCATAAATCTGATAATTGTTTTAGTCAACATCTATCGACAAAGTTAAACAATAGTCACAAAAGTACAGTCATAGTAGCTAAGAGATGGCAATAATGGGTGAGAAAAACAAATCCAATATTGATGAAATATTTGATAGAGTTCTTGATGCACAAACAAAGATATTCAGTAATCGTGAAGTATTAACTCCAAACCATGTACCAGATGTTCTCCCCCATAGAGACGATAAATTTGAGGAACTAGTAAAAATTTTGGCACCTTCTTTAAGAGGTGGGGCACCTTCAAACGTTTTTATTTATGGAACAACAGGAACTGGTAAAACAGCTGTAACAAAACAAGTTCTGTCTAAACTAAGGGAAAGGGCTGAAACGAGAAATTTATCTTTTAAATATAGTTATATGAATTGTCAGCATGTTGATACCAAATATAGAGTATTAACACAATTATGTGAGGATATTGGAATAGATGTTCCGATTACAGGTTTACATTTTGATGTTGTTTATCAGAAATTCAAAGAAGCATTAGATGAACTCAACACACTTCATGTTACAGTTCTAGATGAAGTGGATATGTTATATAGTAAAAGTTCCGAGTCATTGTATATTTTAACACGCATGAATAGTAATTTAGAGTCATCTAGGATTAGTATTATAGGGATAACTAATGATGTGAACTTCAAAGAAACTCTTGATCCTCGTATTAGAAGTAGTTTAAGTGAAGAAGAAATTGTTTTTTCCCCTTATTCTGCTGAACAACTTCGAGATATCCTTACACAAAGAACTGATATAGCATTTCATAAGGGAGTTCTAGAATTTGGTGTAATTAATCTCTGCTCAGCTGTAGGAGCACAACAACATGGAGATGCAAGAAGATCATTAGATTTACTTCGTGTAGCAGCTGAGTTGGCGGAGAGGAATGGCGATGAAACTGTTACAGAATTACATGTTAGAAAAGCACAACAAGTGATTGAAAGGAACACAGTAATTGAGGTACTTGACACTCTACCGATACAAACTAAAGCTGTTTTACAAGCAATTTTTATAGGAGAAGGAAAATCCGAAGAAATTACCACTGGTGATGTTTACGAACTATATTCTAGGATATGCAAACTTATTCGTCTAGATATATTGACTGCTAGACGAGTAGGTGATCTAATTAATGAGTTAGATATGTTAGGAATTGTTACTGCTCAAGTAATAAGTAAAGGACGTTATGGTAGATCAAAGAGAATTCATCTTACTGTTCCTCACAGACAAGTAAGAGAAGTTCTAGAAAAAGAGTTTCGACTCACTAAGATATTCGAAATGGAAGATATTTGAATAGCTCAAGGGAAGGGAAACATTTTTCTTTTAGGTTTAACGAAAGTTTAACTGATTATTAATGAACGAGTATTATCTAGAACTCAAGTATATCATCGCTGGTCCCGATTGCAATAAACTGATTAGAAATGGAGCAATTTTAATTGAAAACAGTGAAATAATCGCTGTAGGAAAATCTGCAGAAGTTAAAAGCTTAATTTCAGGGCATGACAAGATTGAACGCAATAATCATATTGCAATACCTTCTTTCATCAATGCACATACCCATCTTCCTGAAACACTTCTAAGAGGAATATGTGATAATGAAAAACTCCTTACTTGGTTAAATGATTATATTTGGCCATTTGAAATGAGAATGAGTTCAGAAGATGCGTATTATGGGGCACTTCTAGGATGCTTAGAGCTAATTGAATCAGGAATAAGTGGATTCATTGATCAGTATTTTTACGCTGAAAGCATTGAAAAAGCTGCTAAAGAAGCTAATATCAGAGCTCTTCTTTGTCCATCTGTTTTTGATAATACTCCAGAATCTGGGAGTCTAGAAAATACTTGGAAGCATGTTTCCAATCTTGTGAGAAGAAAAGCTTCTGGTGAGCATCAACTTGTAAAGTATGGAATTGGTCCTCATGCACCATATTCTGTACCTGAAGAATATTTACTTCAGATAGCAGATTTAGCATCTGAATATAATATTCCAGTTCATATCCATCTAAATGAAACAAGGAAGGAAGTAGAAGATGCCAATGATCAGTTTCAAATGTCTCCAATTCAATATGTGCAAAGCATTGGATTAACAGATTTGAAAATTCTAGGTGCACACTGTGTTCACACAAATGAACAAGACATGAGTATTATGAAGGAAAATGATTTTACTGTACTTCATAATCCACAATCTAATTTAAAGATGTCAACTGGAATTGCTCCAATCTACAAATATCTAGATTCAGGAATTGATGTAGCAATAGGAACCGATGGAAATGCTTCCAACAATGATTTAGGAATGCTAGAGGAAATATCAACAGCTGCAATGTTGCAAAAATATTTGGCAAATGACCCTAAAGTAATAAGAAACTCCGAAATTCTTACTGTAGGAACTATACAAGGGATGAAAGCTTTAGGAGAACCTTCATCTGGAATATCAAAAGGTTCTGTTGCAGATATCACACTTTTATCATTTGAGAGAAGCCATTCTTGGCCACAGAATGATCCCTTGTCAAATGTAATATATTCGTCATTAAGTTCTGATGTTACAGATCTTTTCGTAAATGGTAACTTTATTTATGAAAATAGAAAACACAAAACATTAGACAAAAATAAAATAATAGAAAAATGTTCAAAAATCTCTGAAAGAATACTTACTGAAATGGGAAAATAAAAGAATAAGATAGTTAATCTTTATCTGGCAATGAAGAATCTAGCCCTTGACTGAACTAGATGTTGAGGATCTTGAGTACTGAGCCATCAAATCTTCATGGTTAGTTTTTTCTTTTGAATCCAAGAAACTCAAATTGCCAGAAAGCATAACCATCGGAAGCTGCTCTTAACTCCGAAGCTATTTGAAGAGAAGATTCGACACTAATTACACCTTCTATAGTTGATCTTGATGCGATGTGTTCTGTATCTTCAATAGTACTACCAAATTTCTGCATAACAATCAAAACAGGTCCTAGATAATGAAGAGGAGTGTTTATTGAGAAGCGATAAATTGGTTCAAAAATTCCAATTTTCCCCTTTTGTAATGCTTCGTGAACAGCGTTTCTTACTAATGGAACAATTATCTCATATCTAAGCGAATCTGGAGATAATTCTTGAATATCATGAATTATTAAAGTAAGTTTCCGAACTGGATATCCTTTCAGGGGACCACGTAGAATAGCATTTCGAAAACCAATTCTAAGTAAATCTTGAATCTCTTCTGTTGTAATTTTAGTATCTACTTTCAAACAGTTATCTCTGTAATCACTGTATATACAATCCTTAGTATCCTCTTGTGAAGACATACAAGTTAACTCTATTTTGAGCAAATCCAAATAATCTTTCTTTTGTAGCCTTACTTCTTCTTCAATTTGCTCTATTAAAGTTACTTCAGGATTTGAAACTTCAACAGCTATACCAGTTTTTTCTATCTCTCCAATGATAATTTCAAGTTGAAGCTCACCAATCCCATATATTTTCATTTCACCAGTATTTTCATCTGTTGAGTTATGAAAATTAGGTTTAATTAAAGACAAAATTTCTAGATTCTTTTGTAGTTTTGGAATATCTGAAACTCTTTTTGGCTCTATTCTTTGGGAAATAACAGATTCTTGTAGATAGAAAATTTGACTAAAAAGTACATTTGGAGGGTTTTCACTTTCAACTACAAGTGTATCTCCAATTTGTACATTCTTTAAACCAATAATAACCGCGATATTACCTGCTCCAACTGAATCAATTGTTACTAAGGATTGACCTTTATAGATACAAACCTGTTGAATTCTAGTTGTTTCTCCAGTTCTTCGATTTCGTATTGTAGAACCTGATTTTACTGATCCTGAAAATATTCTTATAACTGAAATAATACCCCTATTATCTTCATAAAGCAGCTTCCCAAGGCATGAAATCAAAGGACCTGCATCACTGCATTCCTGTATTGCTTTTTTTGAGCCCTCATCCATAAATTGAGTAATATATTGAATTCGTTTAAATTGAGCTTCTTTAGGACTAGGAACATTTTCTATTATTGATGTTAGGAAAGCATCCATAATTGGAAAATTGCTTCTTAGTTGCTCAACATTATCTTCTTTATGATGTTTAATAATCATATCAAAATGCGGAATCATTTTGGAGTAGGATGAGATAGCCCAACCATTCAATGCCGATCCTATGATTACTGTACCTTTATCAAATCTTACTTTCCACTCTTTGTTGTCAGAATTAATGCTATATTGGTCAATAAGTTCGTTTACCATTTCAATGATGTTGTTGATCCTTGTTTCGATTTCCTCTTTTGGTAATTTAAGTTCATTTACCAACCTGTCAACTTTATTTATGAAAAGAATTGGTCTTAGATATTCTTTCATTGATTGTCTAATTACTGATTCAGTTTGAGCCATTATCTGTTCAACAGCATCAACAACAATTATCACTCCGTCAACCAATCTCAATGCTTGTGAAACCATTCCTGAGAAATCTACGTGCCCAGGAGTATCTACTAAGTTTACTAAATAAGGTTCATTTTCTTGTTCAAAAATAAATGAGATATTTGCTGTTTTTATAGTAATGCCTCTTTTTTGTTCCTCTTCTAGATAATCTAAAGCTCTAGCACTTCCAGCCATTGTTTTAGATATTAAACCTCCTGCTTGAAGCAAATGATCCGAAAGAGTAGTTTTCCCATGATCTACATGGCTAACTACACTAACATTTCTAATATTTTGTTTGTTACCCATTGAAGAGGACACTTTCTTGACGTATGAACTCATATTCGAGTGTGTTATACGCTTGTAGGTTTAAAGATTTATCTTAAGTAATCAAAATTCTACTTCCGTTAATGTTTTAAATTTAAAAGATATAGTTTGTATATCAAATAAAAATATCTGCATTTACGAGGTTAAACAGATGTATGAAACTAAAGTTCCTGGAACAAGATATGCTATTGCTTTAACAAACGTTAAAGGTCAGTGGTATATCCAGATAAAACTAGATGGAATTGTTGAATCAGAGGTAATAGTCAAAGAACTCAGCGAAATTGGTGTTCTTGAAAATATCAAAGCTGTTGTATCTGAAGTAAATCTCTACTTGAATGATTTTATAATTGACCAAATTACAAAAGAAATTACTTCAGAAGCAGAGATATTACTAAAAGAAGTAGCTGCGACAGCTGCAACTGTTTCTCAACATACTACAAGTTCAGAAATGTCAGCTATTGAAGAGACATTGATTCAAATTGTTAAAAGAATTGAAACCTTAGAGGAAAGGATTCAACGCTTGGAAAACACACTTGAACATCGTGTTTAGGTAGATTCATAGAGGATTGAACCTCTCACAATTTTCTTTTTTATTTTCTTACTAAAAACGAAATCTTCTTAAAACCACCTAAACTTTTTAACAAAAGGTGAAACAATGGCTCAAAGAGCTAGAATCAAATTAATCAGCAATGACCCGCAATCATTACAAAAAATCTGCAATCAAATTGGAAAGATTGCTGAGAGAACAGGAGTACGTATTAAGGGACCAATTCCTTTACCTTCCAAAAGAATAGTATTACCTGTTAGAAAGTCTCCTTGTGGTAATGGTACTGCTACATTTGATCATCTAGAGATGAAACTTCACAAAAGAATTATTGACATGGATGCAGAAGAAAAGAGCATGAGATTGCTAATGAGAATCCATGTACCTGAAGATGTTCATATTGAAATAGCAATTGAAAGAAAATAATCTTTTATCTTTCAATTTCAAAAATAGTAGTTTTCTTTATTACTAATTATGTTTTACAAGAATATTCAGGATAATAAAACTTCAGAATAGTAACCAGATCTTCCGGGTTGCTTGAAGCTTCATCACTGTTGATTATATTGCGAAGAAACGTAAGCATTGAGCTAAAATAATCTCCAATGTCAGCATGTGGAATGAGTGTATTATATGGAAATTTAACATTTCCATCAAAAATCTTATTCTGTAAAACCTCTTTTAGTTCAGTGAGCAACGACTTAGAAACTTCTTTCCCCATATTTATGAGAATATTTTTGAACGAATCATGAAAATTTTTCACATGCTGTATTTGATTAAGGATTATATGATTAAATGCTGTAAATGTTTCGAGATTACCACTTTCAATTTCAGCAACCATGTTTAGGAAGTGATTCTTTGGTAAAAGTTCTATATCTTCAATTTCCAGTTCTTTATATGAACCTACCCCTTTTATCTTTATTATTTTTCCAGCAGTTAAGTCTTGAATTTTTATTGAATTGATATCAAAATTACTAACATTAGAGGAAATTCTGATTTCTTGATATTTATGTGGAGGAAATAATAATTCTAGTTTGAGAATAGATATCTCATCTTGTTGATCAATCATTGTAATTTTTCCTGTAATGATAATGTCTTTTTCAGTAAAACTGTAAAATTGATCCATATCTATCTCTGTTTTTATATCACCGAATTTACCATCAGATACTACTAATTCATCTTGTTTGTTCTTAAAACAATACCCGTTATTTATTGTTAATTTTAACCCAACTAATACATTGTTTGCTAAAGAGCTGGAATCTTTTAATTTATAATCATAGGTTCCGAATTTTGTGCTTAATTTACCATGTGTGCCCCATTTACTTATTTTAACGGAAAGTATCTCTCCTTCTAAGTGAGTAATAGTCTTTCCAGGTTGAGGAGGGTCATTCAAGTCCTGACTTTTAGCACTATTCATCATAAAAATATCCAAAATATACTATAAAAAGTCAATTAGTCTTTAGTTGTGTTCATAACTCGCGAAAATTCTTTTCTTTGAACGAAGTGTTCTTCCTTATCAGTATTTCTTTGATATGTTTGATTAGAATTTCTGAGTTTTCCCAAGTATCCAGAGGACATAGTACAATTTCTTTATATTGGAATATTTCTAAGAATTTCTCTATCTCGGGTTTTAGATTTTCTAATAAACCTTCAGAAAGAACTGCCGAAAAAACATATTGACTGAATGGGTAAGTTTCAATTAATTCTAATGGTAAAAGACCGAAGAAAGGTATAAGAAAAGCGAAATCCATTTCGTCTGTTTTTGATTTTATTAGGTCCTCTAATTCACTTCTAAGGTTTAATAATTCTACAGGATTGTTTCTTCCAGAGGAGATAAGAAAGATTATTTTGGAATTATTGGGAGTGTATCTAGCATATATCCGTTTTCTGCCTTTAGAATATTCAGGACGATAAAATGAGTCTTCCCCAGAAATTTTAAGACCAGTTTGTTTTGTGATTGGTGTGCCATATTCAAGATATCCAATATCAGAACCATTTGCTAGATGCTTGAATGCTTTATAGAGAGACGGATGAGCTTTAGATCTTCTAACTAACAATTCCCATAAGTTCCCATCCTTTAGACTGACTCTAATTCTTTTCAGTTCAGCATGAGAGACATAAAGATTATGTAAAGCTATATTTCTTATTCTAGTATCCTCATCAGTATCTAAGAGCTCTTTTGGAGTCCAGTTTGAGCAAATTTCACAGTTACATGGTAGTTCATATAATTCGTGCAAATGATATGTTCCTGTATTTGTCATATATCGATTCTCTTTTGCGTACAAAATATAAGCTGCACTGTCAAATGTGTCACTTCCTAATGCAACAACAAATGGAAAGATCATTGGGTGACCAGCTCCAAACAAATGGAAAGGAATATTGTGTGGAAGCAATTCTCTGGACTTTTTAATCATAGAAAATAATGATAGAAAATCATACTGTGACATAATAGGTGCAACACTTCCAAGTGCATGAAATTTAAAATGAGACAAATATTCCTTTTGTTTCAATTCATTCAAGTAATATTCAATCAACTTGGTATTTTTTCCTCCTTGTATAGGAAGAGTCCAAATAGTTTCGGGATGTTCTTCTATATGAGCCAGAGATATACCAATTCTTCTAACGGTTTCTTCGACTTTCTGCTTGGCTTGTGTGAATGTGTCTACTGGAGAAGTAGGTACATCTAAAATGACACCAACATCAGTTTTTAGATTGGATTGTATTTGAAGAGATTGAATTGGATCTATGTCTACATCACCATAAACAAGAACTTGGTATGCTCCGCTATCCATCATAATATTGCCATCAAAACCCAATGTTTCATGAATAGTTTTTGAATCATTTGGCATTCCATACCTTTTATAATACAAATATGCACTAGTTATTACAAAATTGAAATCAAATTTTTTCTTCATCTCTTGTGCAGAGATTAAATTTTTTCTTGGGTCTATGACAGGTAGAAGAGTGGGAGTAATTACATCTCCTTTCGGTAAAGAGATTTTACCTAGTCTCCCATGCAAGTCCGAGGAAATTATCTCATCCATTTGTCATTCCTTCCGCCTTCTAAAAAAGAAAAAAAAAGCGATTGTAAGTCTCGCTCTATCCTTTTTCTGCTTTGTATTTATCGTAGATTTTTTGGATTCTCTCTGAAATAGGTCCAGTTCCTTTCACACCATCTTCACTAACAGTAAATCTGTCAAAAACTTGAATGATGGCTGCTTCTTCAATAATTTTAACGTTTTGTGGTTGAAACATTTGAGAAAGCTCACCTGCTAATCCTGATAAATCAAATGGCTCTTCAGCTAAAGTTATTTCAACAATATTAGAACCAGTGATAAAAACTCTAAAGTAACTTTCATCTCCACAATTTGCGTCTGCTAAAACAACGTTAAGAGAATTATCCTGTATTCCACGTAATACTCCTGTATATATTGTCTCATTATTCAGAGAGATTTTTACTCTCTTGTTAACAAGACCACTAAGTTCTAGTAAAAACTCACGATTAGGGTTTGCTGGCATAATTATCAATGCAAGCTCAATCTATTTATAAAAAAATGTTATGATTAGCGTTAATGATTATTTATGCTAAAATTTGTTGAAGTTTATTTTCTTTTAATGTTTGTTTTATAGTTTCTTTGACCTTCTTATGAACAATTGTGACAATTGGGCAAGCTTCTGCACACAAATTACATTTAGTGCATCTCTTTTTGTCAACAAAAATAATATTATTGTTGATTGATATGGCTTTAAGCTTACATTTTCCAACACAAAGCTCACAATTTATACATTCCACTGCTCTTAAAACTGTGTAAATGAAATTTTCAATTACATTTTGAATACCATACTTTGTGAGATTATCCTGCTTTCTGAAAATAATTTTGAAGGAGCCATCATGGTACAGAATAACTGAAAACTTCTTACTGGACACACGAATAAAGTTAAGTTTGTGATTGAATTGAACTTTTCCTACCATAATTAGTGCACTTGATACGATGTCTAGGTTTATTTTATTCGAAAAACCACCAATAACTGTAACTGGATTAGTGATGCAGTCACTAGCTTCTATTTCTATAAATGATAATTCATTCTGTTTAGATGTGATTCTAAAGTCATTAAGATCCAAAGAAAAAATGTTTGAAATCTTCGTTGGAATTTGCTTGAATCTCCATAATCCATATTCCCAGAAACCGTTTGGTAGACTTTTTTCTTCTCTCCATTTTTCAACTGCTGAATGGAGTTTTGTATAAAGTTTTGGATGATTCTTCTCTAGAATCTTAAACTGTGCCATGTCTGAGGATGGACAAACCCAACATCCTATTCTCTCATATCCTGTGTTATAAAGTGGATTGTACGGTAAATCTTTCCAGTAAATATATAGCCAAATCATAAGAGCATTCCAATTCTGAATTGGAGATACATTGATTTGGTTTGGAACATATTGATTCTGCCAAATATCAGTAATAGCTCGTCGAAACGACTCATATCTCCTTTGTCCTACAAAACTAACACACTGTCCTCCTTGATAGAGCTTGTCTATTACTCGTTGAATGGGAGCTAGTTTTGCAAATTTACAACAGTGACGAAAATCTCTTCCTGGTGGTCCGAATTTTTCAAAAGCATCCCAAAAAACTTTGGAAGATACTTGTTCTATAATTAATTTATTTTCGAATCCTAATTTCCTACTGCTTTCTTTTACATAGTTTACCGTTTCAGGAAATTCAATTCCAGTGTCAACAAATAGAACATCATAATTGCCGTCAGGTAAAGCTTGCTTAACTAGAGATAATGTTACTAAACTATCTTTCCCCCCACTATAAGAAACCATTACAGGCAGTTCTAAGTCATCTATTATTTTTTGTATGAAGAATAATGCCTTCTTCTCTAAACGCATTAGTTCTTGTTCATTCCATTTTACTATGTCCTTCCACGATCGTTTTGTATAATGAACTTGAACATATTCCTCCGCAGCTTGGTAGGTTTTAGCATATACCCCTTTCTTTTTCTCTTTCCTTTCTGTATCGTCTAACCTTGCAATTCCCCCAGCAATAACTTTGTGCTTTTTATCTATAATGGCAATATAGTCTCCAACTTTGATATTTTCATCAGCATCAATGATACCAGGAATCAAAACACTAGCTCCTTTGATGATATATTCTATTGCACCATCATCAATCATAACCCATTTGTTGATTTTACTTTCACTCAATAAAGATAATCCATAACCATTAAGTTTGAGAATCCAGCCATTGGAAGTTAAATCATATCTTCTTGTTCCAATACTCTTTCCATAGAAAATAATTTCGTCCATGTGATCTTCAGACCCAATATGGTTGAGTAGTAAAATGTCATCCACATGTATTATTTTTGTATTATTGCCAAAGGTGGATTTTATTAAATCTATAACTTCTGAGGTCTCATACGGGGTTGAAGGTCTTACATCATAAGGAGGGGTTAAAGGAACTAAATTTACTTTGTTACTACAAATGGGACATGTATGAGAGCCAATTATTGGCAAAGAACAATCGTAACAATAGAACAAAAGATTCGGGCCTAAATAAGGAATGTTTTTCTTTTTTCTCTTCTTACTAGGTTGGATTTTTTCCACCCACCTATGCTTCTCTAAGTAACTTCATCAGAATTCTTGGTATTTGGTGGTGACTTGAAACTTCTGCATATTTACCTCCACCAAGTCTGGCTAGATCTTTGCAAACCCTTCTACCCCAATCATGTTTACTTGGAAGTGAGATTACATGCAAACGGGGAAAATATTTCAGCAATGGACGCGGATCGCCCCCTCTATTGAATGCACCATCTGTTACAAGGACACCAAATTTATTTCTCTTCTTAATTTTATCAAGCTCTAGTCCACCAAATCTTAATCCTTCAGCTATATTGGTATAACCAGCACTTTCGCTTTCCAGAATTCTATTAATGAGTTCCTCAGATTTCACCTTTTCTTTAATTCGTTTAATTGTATAAGCTTGAGTATTGAAGAGGACTACACTGAAATTATCCCTAGAAAGATTATAAGACATTACAGCAACAGTCAAAGCTGCTGTTGTAAACCTCTCACCATACAATGAACCTGAAGTATCAAACATTAAAACAGCTGTTTTCATCCTTTCCTTTCTTTCTAAACTAACAATATCTTCTGTTTGAAGAATCCTACTTCTGTTTTGTAGAAAACGTTCAAGTGTTTCATCAATATCAAACTCATCTAACCCTATTTCATACTCTGTTTGTTCGTAAACTTCTCCCCTGATACCTTGACTGGTGATTCCAAATGCAGATTTCAAAATAACTTGTCTTGCTAGTCTACGAAAAACAGGTCTAGTCCTTTCATCCAATGCAGATCTTAGCATGAAAAATAATTCTGGAGCACTATTATCTCCCTTAGCTGCACGTCTAGCAACCATGGTATATCCTTTCTTAGAATTGAGTGCTTCAGCGACAGCAAATTTATTCGAAACTGCTAAGCCTTGAATAGCGGGCATGTTATCAACATCAATTGCTAATTCAGTTTGTTTTTTGATTTCGTAGTAACTCATTCCTTCCGAAAGACTGGAGTATACTGAAGGATTCCTCTTTCCTGAAACAATTTCGGCTTCTAGTAATCTGTTTTTGTCCATCTTTCCTCTAAAGACAAAAGGACGCTGTACGTCCTCTTTATACAAATCTCCTCCCTCTTCTAGAAAAAATCCAAATCTTTAAAGGCACTTTGAACAATGTCTTTAACCACATCTTCAATTTGGCTTTCTACCCCATCTTCCAATTCTATTTTGGTTGCAAGAGCCATAATAGAACCATCAATCCATGATTCGATATCATTAGATTCAAGAAAACGTATTATAGACGCTAAATCAAGTGCTCCTCTGATAGATGCCCCTCTTCTTAAATCAGGCCAATCTCTTGTCTGCCTAACAATTTTTACAGCTATTTTTATGATTTTATCATCCTTTATGCCTGTTCGCACTCTAACTATATTTTCCTCTTCTTCCTCTGATTGATATTGCAACCTTATCCAGACAAATCTGTCTCTCAAAGCTTCACTTAGTGGGGTTGTTGCAACAAGTTCAGCAGGATTCATTGCACTAATAATGAAAAAACCTTCTTGTGCTTTAACTTCTCCAAGTTTTGGAATAATAATAATTCCCTCATCCATAGCTGAAAGGAGAACATTTTGAGTGCCTTCTGGCATTCTGTTTAATTCATTAAGAAAGAGGATAGCACCTTGTTTCATAGCTTTTGTCAATGGACCTGTAACAAAAGAATCCCATGAATAACCTTGTTCAATTACCATTGGAGGATCAAAATGACCTACAAGTTTAGCAGAACTATATCTTTCATCACCGTCAACTCTTTCTAGATTTTGTGAAAAATATGATGCCATTGCATTTGCAAGTGTTGTCTTTCCCACACCAACATCACCCTCAAGCAAAATGTGGCGGTTCGCTAGTTTAGCAGCTAAACATTTTCGGAGCTCACCTATTCTTCCAACGATGTTATACTGTTTTTGTATTTCCTCAATCATTTCTTCAATTGTCTTATCTTGCATTACAACGCCTTCCATCAATTCTCTTTCCTCTTTACAATTTTGTTATAAATTTCGAACGGTAGTTTTATACTATGAACTTTTAAATACTTTTAGATATTTGGGTAATGCAAAAACTCTATTTCTTGAGAATCCAATAAAGAATATTAAACATAGCTCTCTCTAGCTGCAATCAATAAAGCTGCTGTTATGTTTTTGCTAAATTTTTCTTCTGTTGAAGTTAGTTTTGTTTTTGATGTAAAATCTTCTCTAACTATATGTATGGGAACTTTATCATGAAAAATCTCATTCAGTCTTTGAACTATCTCTTCCTTAATTTTCCCGCCCCCAACCCCTATTTTGATGATTAGCTTATTTGTTTCAATATTGAAAAAGGTGGATATTACTTCTTTGACGGCGTCAACAGCTGTGTAAATTTCGGATACGCTTATGATAGTTTCCCCATCAGCAACAACAGCATATCCAATGGTTTTTCCTGGATCTATTCCTATGATTACTTCAGAAAAACTCTCTTTTCCAATATACATTAAACAAATATTGGAATACAAATAATAACGATTGAATGCTTTTGGTATGAATTTTTTTTTCCAGTCAACAGATTTTTTTTCAATCTCAGTTGTTATAACTACATCTGTATTTTCAGGAATAAATTCGTTAGGTAAAATGTGATTTGTTTTTATTTCTTTAATACCGCCTAAGATTTCATTAAGTCTATACAAAAACCTAAAATTCTTAGTTGCTATTGTAACGTTAATCACAAATAAACAAACTCCTCATATTAATTAAGCTTTATCACTTTGTTTACAGAAAAGGAAACGTTTAAACAAGTGTAATTAATAATATCTCCGAGAACCCCTTAGCTTAATTTATTTGAATAATTAAATCGCAAACATAACAGAAATGGTGAATAAAATCAGTCAAAATAACCATCTATCTATCAGCATTCAAGCATATTTTGATGATTTAAATAAGCAGCTCAAAAAAATATACTCTGTTGCATCAAAAGCGAGAAAAAAAGGTTTGGATCCAGTTCCCGAGGTAGAGATTCCTATTGCTAAAGATATTGCTGATAGAGTTGAAGGACTTATAGGTCCTGACGGTGTTGGGAAAAAGATTCGCGAGTATGAAAGAAAGAACATGTCTAGGGAGCATGTAGCTTTTAAGATTGCTGAAGATATATGTCTAGGAAAATTGGTTCAAGGGACAAAAGAGGAATTAGCTGAACTGGCTATAAGAAGCTCTTTAGCAGTTATAACCGAGAGTATAACAGCTGCTCCAATAGAGGGAATAGCTAAAGTAAAGATTAAACAAAATGATGATGGTTCAGAATATTTGGCTGTGTATTATGCGGGTCCAATTCGTTCAGCAGGAGGAACTGCTGCAGGAATGAGTGTTCTATTAGCTGATTATGTAAGGAAAACATTAGGAATCTCAAGATATAGACCAAATCAAAGGGAAGTGGAACGCTATATTGAGGAGCTCGAATTATATAATCGAGTGAGTCATTTACAACTTCCAACAACAAAAGAGGAACAAAGGTTTGCTGCTCAAAACTTACCAATTGAAATTACAGGAGAACCAACAGATAAGATCGAAGTTACTGGAAATCGTGATTTGAAAAGAATTGAAACAAATCGTTTACGGGGGGGTGCTTGTTTAGTCTTTAATGATGGATTAGTTGGTCGTTCAAAGAAACTTCAAAGAAGGATTTTAGAGAGTAAATTGGATGGCTGGGAATGGTTTCAAGAATTAATAAAAATTCATGAAGGTACTGGAACTCATATAGACGAAGATGTTTCAGATGAATATGACGTTAAAGATGATTCTGAAAATGAAGAGGAACTAGAAATTCATTCTGATGAAGGTTATATCAAGGATGTAATTGCAGGTCGTCCTGTTTTTGCACATCCCTCTGAAATTGGCGGCTTTAGGATTAGATATGGAAGATCTAGAACCACAGGACTTGCTGGAATGGGAATTCATCCAGCTTTAATGGGATTAACAGATGATTTTCTAGCTTGTGGAACCCATGTACGAACTGAACGTCCTGGTAAAGGTGCAATTGTTATGCCTGTAGATTCTATTCACCCTCCAATTGTTAAACTGAAAAACGGTGATGTTATAAAAGTTAATAGTTACAAAGAGGCCAAGTCTCTAGCAAATCAAATTCATGAAATATTGTTTTTAGGAGATATGCTATATGGTGTAGGGGAATTTAACCAAAATAGTCATGATTTGGTACCTTCTGGTTATTGCGAGGAGTGGTGGATTCAAGAGTTAGAGTCAAAATACAGGGGAGTTTCTTTGAAAGACAAAGAAATTCTGTCTCAAAGTTTAGCTAAGAAAGTTCGAAGTTTTATAAAAGATCCCTTTTTTAAAATTCCAACGTCAGAAGAAACTTTAGCTATTTCAAAGATATTTAACATCCCCCTTCATCCTGAGTATACCTATCATTGGTCAAACATTTCTATAGATGAATATGTTTTATTGCGCAAGTATGTGGCAGATAATAGTTCTGAAGAAGAACAAAACCTAGTTATAACTTATGATGAGAAAATTAAAGAAATTTTAGAAAAAATATTCATACCTCATAACGTTGTAGATAACAATATAAAATTTGGTTTGCACGGTTCTCCTCTTTTAATTTCACTCGGGATAAATAACGGAAAACTTGAAAAACTCACTAATTCAAAGGAAAAAGTCTTAGCAGCAATTAATTCTGTAAGTAGCTTCGAAATAAGAGAGAAATGCTCAGTGTATACAGGGGCGAGAATGGGACGTCCTGAAAAAGCTAAAGACAGAAGAATGAAACCACCAGTACATCTTCTCTTTCCTATCGAAGAAAAAGGAGGAAGACTTCGTGATCTTTACAAAGCTGCAGAAAATAACAAAATATCTATTGATCTTGCTCGACGAAAATGCCCTCAATGTGGTGAATTAATCAATAAATCAATCTGTTCTTCATGTAATGTTGAAGCTGAATTTGATAAAAAATGTGCACTTTGTGGAATTAACTTGAAAGATGAAACCTGCCCAAAATGCGGTAGAAAAGCAGTTAATTACTCGAGAACTTCTTATCCAATAAGTGATCGTGTAAAGGAAGCTAAAAAAATAATTGGAGCTCCTTTTCCTAAAAATGTTAAAGCTGTAAAGAAGCTTATGAATAAGGATAAAATACCTGAATTAATAGAAAAAGGAATTCTTAGAGCCAAACACAACATTTTTGTCTACAGAGATGGTACTATAAGGTTTGATTCAACAGACGCAATCTTAACACACTTTAAACCTAAAGAAGTGGGAGTAACAGTTCAAAAATTACATGAATTAGGCTATTCAGTAGATGTTAAAGGTAAGCCTTTGGAAAAAGTAGATCAAACCGTTGAACTAAAAATACAGGATGTTATAATAAACGATGATGGGGGAAAACATCTTCTAGGAGTTGCAAACTATATCGATGAATTACTTGAGAAAGTTTATGGTCTTCCTAGATTTTATAAAGCAACAAATCGGACAGATATAATTGGAAAAATAATAATTGGACTTGCACCCCATACCTCTGCAGGTATTGTAGGCAGAATAGTTGGATTTACTAAAGCAAAAGTGAATTTCGCACATCCATATTGGCATGCAGCGAAGCGACGCAATGCGGATGGTGATGAAGATTCTATCCTTTTAGCTCTTGACGCTTTTCTCAACTTCTCTAAATTTTACCTTCCCGAGATTAGAGGAGGTAAAATGGACGCTCCTTTAATCTTGGTTGCCAATCTCAATCCCCATGAAGTTGATGATGAATCCCATAATGTTGATACATGTTTGAGGTATCCTCTTTCCTTCTACGAAGCTAGTTTAAAAGGCTCTTCTCCAAAATTAGTATTACCATTAATTGACTTAATTCAGAATAGATTAGATAACGAGACAGCATATGAGGGTTTTCACTACTCACATGAAACTTCACACATATTTGATGGCCCTAGTTCAACAGCTTACAAAAATCTTACAACAATGGTAGACAAAGTGAATGCTCAACTAAAAGTGGCAGAACTAATTCGAGCTGTTGATGTTACTGATGTAGCTACAAGAATTATTGTAAACCACTTTATCCCTGATCTTATTGGAAATTTGAGAAGATTTGGGTCACAAAAATTTCGATGTACCAAATGTAATAGGACGTATAGAAGAATACCTCTATCTGAAACATGTCCAAACTGCAAACAACCAAATCTGAATCTTACTGTATTTGAAAAATCTATTACAAAATATTTTGATATGACTGAATCATTAATTAACAAATATGGCCTTTCTGAATATCTAAGAAACAGATTAGATGTAATCAAGCATAATGTTGAATCACTATTTGTTGAAGACCCCTCTTCAACAACAAAGAAGGGTACATCAAAGAAAATTGATGGAACTGTGACACTTTCTGATTACTTCATCAAACCAGAAGTTGAGAACAAAAAATGATTAGATAAATTATTTAAGATAATTGTTTTTTTTAACAAACGAATAGTTTTTAACTATCTGAAATGTTTTGAGGATGAAGAGTAATGGCAAATGCGGTGGAGCAAAAATCTTTTCTTCAATTGAGAAATTTAACTGAATTAGAAGGAAGGAAGAAACATATCTACTCCTTGTTATCATTCTTAGTTGTAGTGGTTTTAACTTTAGTACTTTATCTGGTTCCTGATTACTATTTTCTAGAAAAAATCACAAATGAAACCGTTTTTGGAATGTTAGAGTTATACCAATTCAATATAGAAGTTGCCCCCTTATACAATGAAATAGAATATGGAAATTCTCTCTTCATAATTATTTCAAATTTTCTAAGTAACTTGGATGGTCATGGTGGAAATACCCCTGTAATAAAATCAATATCAGCTAGTCGTCAATTTGCTATTGTGAGAGCCTGTACTGGAATGCAAGCTGGAGCGTTATTGATGGCTCTAATAATAGTTACACCAGCAGAAGCAAGTAAAAAGATTAAAGCTTCAATATATTCTCTTTTAGCTCTAATTGTAGGAAACTTTCTGAGAATTGCTCTTGTAATAGCCATGACAATAACCATTGATGTTTCATATGGGGCTACATACAATGCGGCGTGGTTCTGGGCACATGATGTTTTAGGAAAACCCATTGGATTCTTTGGTACAATATTTTTTGCTATTATTATTGAAAGACAAGGTGTACCTATATTAAATACAGTGAGCTTATGGATAGATTCTTTCATAGATCTTTTGAAGTTCATATATAACAAAGTAGCTAGTATTTTAGGTTAAAAGATCTCATGAAAACAATGTTTTGATTGGCTTTCCCTAATCTTATTTCTTTTCAAATTTCTAACCTTTACATGAAAAAACTTTGATTTTAATTCACTGGTAGCTTTCGATAAGTTTTATTAAACGAATTTACATATGTAGTTTGTAGATAATTTGAGTGTGAAACTACAATGAGATATTTAGAAGTGCAAGAGGATGGTAATTTAGTTGAATTGAATGAATTACAACTAGGTCCAGAAAAAGTCCTCATTGTTGTGGATGAAGAAGATAAAAAAATGTGGTTGTGGAAAGGTTCTAATTGTCCAATAAGAAAGAAGTTTATTGGAAGTAGGGCTTTATCTGATATAAGGAAAAAGGAATATGGCTTTGCGTATGTTCCACAATCTTGCGATCAAAATGATGAAACTGCAGAATTTGTTTCCATGCTGCAAAAAATTGGTAAAACAGATATTGTACCTGATACTGTTATAAACAGAGCTCAAAAAATAATTGATAGACAAAGTAGAATTAATGTTTTTGAGGAAGGAGCCGAACAAGAAAGCATACCAGCTTCTACACCAGCTCCTATTCCAGATTCAGAAGAAGGAGGTGATGAAAGACTAAAAGATCGTCCAGCACAAGTGCCTGCTTCTGAATTACCAACACATCTTGCAAAGATGGGGGCACCAGGAAATAGACCTATGCCAACAATACTCTCAGCACTAGAGTCTGAATCTATAGAAATTAAGAAACCTGAAGAAGCATTGATACCTAAAGATACAGCAAGTGTTGCATCTGAAGAAAAAGCAGTAGTTAAAAGTGACATAATGCTTGATCAATCATTTAAAGTTCTGAAAGATTTAGGAGCCCCTAAAGGATTCTACAGAGATTTAGTAATAATTGGGAACAAAGTATATACAGAAACATATACAGGCGGATTCGAAGAATTGGATGAACCACCAGAAGGAATATTTTTCTCAAGTTCTCATGTTCCAAGAATGATTTGTGAAAATGGTGTTGTAAGAGCAATAGAATTTCTTAAACCAGAGGAAGGGGCCGAGTTAAGTGAAGAAGACGAAGCAATTGCTCAAGATATAGAAGATTTGCTAGGTATGTTTGAAATTGAAGTAGGGTAATAGTACCTACTCTTTATCTTATTTTAGGTGATTTTTCTGAAATATTACTCAATTACAATCCTGCTCCATCCATCAATTCCTTCTAATCAACGATTGATAGAAGGTAAGATTGATGCGGAAACGAATTTGCTAGATGGCTTAATTTTCCTCCTATCTAAACATGAAAGAGTCGTAAATATATTGATAAGTGATTCAGATATACGCCCAGGTTATCTCTTATTATCCAATAAAGTTGAACTAAAAAGCACAGGAAAATTATACTCTCCAGTTGAATCAGATATGGAAATTAGGATTATACCTATATCACATGGAGGTTAAAAAATATTGAATTTTATAGGTATCTGAGTAGAATATATAACTTCTTTAGATATATTTTTAATCACTTTACCCTCTAACATGTTGCTTGTTGATTGCCAGGATAGCCAAGCGGACAACGGCGCTGGTCTTGAAAATCAGTTCCTTATAGGATCCGGGGTTCAAATCCCCGTCCTGGCTCCATTTCCTCAAAGAAGTTAAATCTGAGGGATTTAACAGAAACAGGTGTAAATTAGTGTCATCTATAGAAACGCCATATATTTTAGGTATTGCTGAAAAACCGCAAGCAGCTAGAAGAATAGCTTATGCTTTAGATGAAAATAATAAACCACAAAATAAACGTCTGAAAAATATACCCATTTACATATGTAAAAGAGATGGAAAAAACATAGTAATTGCACCTACAGTAGGTCATTTATTTACATTATCTTCAATAGGAAAGACTTGGAATTATCCTGTTCTTGATTATGAATGGGTTCCGAGCCATTTTGTAAACAAAAACGCAAAAACAAAAAATTTCACTGATGTTTTCAAATCTCTTGCAAAAGGAGCAGAAGATGTCATAATAATGACTGATTTTGATAGAGAAGGTGAGGTAATAGGTTATCTAATTTTAAAATATTTAGTAGGTAAGAGCAATGCAGAAAGAATGAAATTTTCTACTTTGACTAGAAGAGATGTTATTAATGCATTTGACCAAAGAGAAAAATCCCTGGATATGGGTTTTCTGAATTCAGGTTTAATACGACATTATATTGACTGGTTATATGGGATCAATTATTCACGAGCGTTAAGTCTTGCGTTCAAAAGAGTATCTGGACGTTTCAAAACAATATCAATAGGTCGTGTTCAAGGGCCAACTTTGGGCTCTGTTGTTGAACACGAAAATAGCATTAAATTCTTTGTACCTATTCCTTATTGGACCATTAAAAGTGAGGTTATACTAAATAATGAAAACTTCACAGCAGTTTATGAAAAAGCCGAATTGAAAACCCAGAAGGAAGCCATACAAGTAGTGAAAGATTGTAGCGGTCTAACTGGTAAAATATCTAATGTGTCCGAAGAACCAAGTTTTCTTTATCCCTTTCCTCCATTTAATCTAGGAAACCTTCAGAGGGATGCCTATAAACATTTTAAATTTTCTCCAACAAAAACACTTGAAATTGCAGAAAAACTCTATTTAAAAGCTCTAATTTCATATCCACGAACAGATAGTCAGAAACTCCCAATGACGCTAGGACATAAATCAATTCTTGCAAAGCTAAGTAAACAACACAACTATAATGTTTTTGCAAATGAAATAATTGCAGCAAAGAAATATAAACCAAAGGAAGGGAAACAAACAGATGCAGCTCATCCAGCAATACACCCAACAGGTAAAGAACTAAATGAAGTGCTTCCTCCTGATGAGAAAAAACTCTATGATCTAATTGTAAAACGTTACCTTTCACTCTTTGGTAAACGAGCGGAATTTCTGAAAAGAGCTATACAAATACTTGTAAACAAACACAAATTTGAGGTAAGAGGTAGTAAAATATTAAATGAGGGGTGGATTAGATATTACAGACCTTATTACTCAATTTCTGAGTACATTCTTCCAGATGTTGAAATAGGTACAGAAGTTATATTCAATTATATTGAGTCACAAGAACACCTTACCTCTCCTCCACGTCGGTTTAATGAATCAACACTTCTCAAATATATGGAAGATGAAAAAATAGGTACAAAAGCGACAAGAGCAGGAATAATCCAAACCTTATTCGACAGAGGGTATATAGGAGGTAAGGAAATAATGCCTACACCTCTAGGAATATCTGTTGTTAACGTTTTACAAGAACAATATCCTATACTAGTTAAATCGGAAATGACACGTAATCTAGAACAAATTATGGAAGATGTTCAAACTGAAAATAAAGATATTCAAGGCACAATTCTATTTATAAAAAGAGAACTGAAAGACCTTCTAGAGCTTTTTCATCAAAAAGAAACAGAAATAGGTCTTGCTTTGTACAAAAATCTTCAACTTTCTGAAAAATCGGATATAATTGTACTAGGTGAGTGTAAACAATGCAAAAAGGGAGAATTAAGAATTATTAGATCAAGGAAAACAAGAAAACGTTTTGTAGCTTGTTCATCTTATTTTGATAAAGACATCATTTGTAATGTTACTTATCCAGTTCCAAATACGGGAACCATTAAATCTACAAAAAAAACTTGTATTCATGATGGTCTGCCAATAATTGAATGGCAAAAGGGAAGAAGAAAAGTTTCAATGTGTATATCCCCCGATTGTCCTTCTAAGAAAGAAGGTGAGAAAAATGAAAGCAAATAAACAATGTCCGATTTGTAAAAAAGACATAGAAAACTTACAAACACAATATTGCAAGAATCATTCCAAAGCTAAAAGGGAGCTAAAAAAAGGATATGAAGCTTGGCTTAAGGCTTATGGATCCCTTTCTTGGGATGACTTTCTTCAAAAAATCTTAAATCTGGAAGGTTTGACTGGTGTTTTTGTGAGAGAAATAGCTCAACATGAATTCTATTTTTCCAACGAATAATTAGAAATTTCAATTTATTTTTCTAATACATATGAATTATTTGCATATGATTTGTTTTCAAGAAAAAAGCGCTGTATGAATTTGCTCCCTTTCTGGTAATCCCTCAATTTTAGTTTTTCCCACAATTATTGTAGGAATTGAAGATACATTAAATCGATTTTCTGTCTTTATTTCTACGCTTTTGTAGTTGAATAACCCTCCATACTCTTTTAGAACATTCTTTAATATATTCTCTGCAATATTGCAGTATGGACAATCTTCAGTGGTGTAGAGTACTATCTCCTTCATTTCATACATTTTCTTTGTTTCTATATTAAAAAAACAACAAAAATTTTGGGACTAGCTCAGATGTTATGCGAATATTACACCAATGTCCTGTTGTTTAACTTAGTGAAAAAGTCGTTATATTGAATCACAACTACAAGGGTTATTTTTACATTTGGGACATGAGTTGGAATATTTATGTATAAAACCTTCCTCAACGTCTATTCCTGCGATGTTTGCTACACTCAAAGTCCATGCTATAACATCAACAATTTCTTCAGTTATTTTTTCCTTATCTTGTAGTAGTATAGCTTCCGCGAGCTCACCTACTTCTTCTACAAGTTTCAAAACAGTTTTTTCCAAACCTCGCTTGAGATCTTTATCAAAATATAGTTTTTTCATTAATTCTTGAAAATAGAGAATGATGTTCACACTCCTTTTCTGACTAAACCAAGATAATCAATAGACGATATTACCAACAAGTACAGCGATGATCAAGATAATACAGAAAGCAACAACATACCAAGGACCAATTTTTACACCTGGTAAATCTTCATCGTAATATCTCATTAAACCTGCACCAGTTGCAGGCATTGGGCTTGTGTCTCTCTTTTTCTTCTGTCCTCGAGAACTTCTACTCATAATAATCAAATGCAATTTAAGATAGAGATATATATTATTTTTTATCCAATACTTCTTCTCCAAATCGTTAACAATGTAAAAGAATTTAAATCAACATCAGTATTTTACAAAGGAAACCAACCAACAAAAAATTTAAGATATCATTAATTTCAAAGAAAGATAATATTGTTGACCCCGTAGCTCAGCTGGATAGAGCACCAGCCTTCTAAGTTGGGGGTCGCGCGTTCGAATCGCGTCGGGGTCGCCATCTATTTCCTCTACAAAACATTTATGTTTTCATTAAATCTAAAGTGTTTGTTCATGACTCCATCTAGAAGAATTAGAGAATTATATGCTGAAGGTTACCAACTGACTCCAGAGGCCTATGATTATCTAAATAGTTTGCAAGAAGTAGAGAATATTATCGACAAGATTCTCGATTCAAACCTAAACAATGCTATTCTCTCTATTGCAGACATTGATGAATTTCTCAATGAAGACATAATTAAAAAGGAGGAAATTTTGGAACAGTCTCTCCCGAAAAAAGAAGAAACTAAAAAACTAGAACAAGAAATACAACCAATTCAAGAAAAGAAAGAAACAAAGGAAGAAGAAGTGAAATCAGAAATTAAGGTAGAAACTAAATCAAGAAAAGAAAAGATATCTTCAGATTTGGAAACCATTTTTTCTCCAGAAATACAAAGATCTGTTGCGTCATCTGCAAATTTTCGAAACTACTTTAAAAGCCGGTTTCAATTAATTAATGCGTTATTTTTAAAACGAAGAGATATAACTAACAGAGTTACCACAAACGACTTAATTCCCAACCGCAATCGAGATAAGATTTCACTAATTGCAATGGTAACAAAAGTACAAAAAACGAGAAAGGGAACAGTTATTCTTGATTTGGAAGATCCATCAGGTATTATAACAGGAATCATTTATGCTTCAAAACAAGACTTGATAACTAAATCAGAATTTATACTCGAAGATTCTGTACTTTGTTTTACTGGTAATTGGTGGAAGGATAGACTAAGTGTAGATGATGTCCTTTGGCCAGATATTCCTTTTCACAAATCAAATTTTGCTTATGATGACGTCTATGCTTTATTCATCTCTGACATTCATGTGGGGTCAAAAAATTTTGCTGAAAAACTATTTCAGCGTGCTATTAAATTAGTTAATGGAAAACTTGAAAATGAAAAATATAACGAGATTGGTAAGAAAATTAAGTATATTTTAGTTGGTGGTGATGTTGTTGATGGAGTTGGTGTTTATCCGGGACAAATAGAAGATTTAGCGCAAGAAAATATTCGTTTGCAATATAAGACTGCAGCATATTACTTTAAACAGGTACGTGAAGATGTAGAAATCATCATCATACCTGGAAATCATGATGGTACACGAGCTGCTGAACCACAAACTCCAATTCAAAGAGAATTCGCCCCTGATTTTTATGGAATAGATAATATTCATCTTTTAGGAAGTCCTTGTTATATAAAAGCACACAATGTGGAAATTATGATGCACCATGGAAATTCTATATTAGATATAAATGCAGCAATTCCAGCAATATCACATGAAACTTCAATACCGGCAATGGTTAGAATGTTAGAAAATCGTCATTTAGTCCCTATTTATGGAAAAAGAACACCAATTGTACCAGAATCAGAGGATCGGTTAGTTATTTCAAGAGTACCAGATATCTTTCAAACAGGTCATACCCATATTGCGGGAGATGATACATACAAAGGTGTCACTCTGATAAATTCAGGAACTTTTCAGTATCAAACTAGTTATCAAAAAAGTATGAATATTAATCCAACAGTTGGTTTAACATACATTGTTAATTTAAAATTATTACAAAGAACCCCAATAAATTTTCAAGAAATGAAATAAATGTAAAAGATGTTGTTTCCTTATTCCATGTGTAGTTCGTCTTCATCAATCTGAACATACGATAATATATCTGCTATTGTAGGTGCATGATTTGATAATACTGCGATTGCATTTTTGAATTCTTCAATATCACTAGTTCCCCCAACTAGATGGAAATCTCCTATGGATTTGAGAATTAGAAAACCGTTCTTTCCACGAACCATCACATCATTGATTGGGGCATAAGCGAGTCTTTCAAGTGCTAATCTTGCAGCTGCCACAAGTGCTGCTCCAATTGCTGAAAGTTCTGTTGAATTTGCAGTTTTATCTCCAGCGTAAAAAGCCACCCTATCTCCTGTTGCTGTCAAGATAGCGAGAGCTTCTAATTTTGCTTCTTGTGTAATATCTTTTAACTCTTTGGCCAGTGCATATGCGATTTTTCTTTCAAGTCTCATTAATATCTAAATCACTTTAACTATAAATTAAGTTAATTAATGTTACTATGCTATTAATCGGAATAAGAAAATTAAAGATAAGGAAAGCTGCTAATTCCTCCACTTTAAGCGTTTTTACTATTTTTTTTCACATTACCAGAATTTTTGTCGAGAAATTAAAGTGGAAAAGACTTTCCATAAGTAATATTTTTAAACGCTTTTCTTTATTCAACTTCAATAAGAGATTACCAAGCTTATGCAACAAGTTATAGGTGAGATTCAATGTCAAGCGATACAGGTATATCCGGAATGCTAGGACGCTTTTGGAAAAAAATCGTTAATCATTTCGAAGATTATGAAATAAATAGAGAAGCTCTTCTTAATAGACTAAGTCTATTGATTATTCTCGCGGCAGGTATTATGATTAGATTATTTTCTTTGATGAAAGGATATGATCCACTAATCAAAGCATTTGATCCATATGTTCAGTTAGTAAGTGCGGAATATATTAGTGAAAATGGTTTTATAGCATTCATACATTGGTTCAAAAATAATTCTTGGTATCCTTACGGTTTCCATACAGGAAGAGAATTATATTGGGGAGTTCCTGTAAGTGCAGTTATCATTAAAGGACTATTAGGCATATTTTCCATCGATGTAACAATTATACAAGTAGCATACTTTAGTCCAGTATTTTATGGGTTCTTTACAATTCTTGCCTCTTATTTCCTAGGAAAAGAAGCAGTTAGCAATAGAACCGGATTATTCACGGCTTTCTTCATGGCTTTTGTCCCTGCTTTTGTATCAAGAAGCACGGCTGGGTTCTTTGACAATGAATCAGTAGGGATTCTATTTACAGTTTTAACCTTGTATTTCTTTATACGAGCAATAAAACGTGGTGGTACCATTTCATCATTTTTAGCAGGTGTAAGTTTAGCTTTATTGATTGGAAGTTGGGGTGCTTATAGATATGTCTTAGATCTATTGCCTTTAGCAGCTTTCTTCCTAGTTTTAACAAGGAAACTTACATTCAAACTGATTAAAGCTTATACTATTACGATTGTCACGGCATTAATGATAGGATTCTTGGTGCCTAGAGTAATGATTAACAAGTTCTACAATATTGAAGTCATGATTCCTATTTTGATGATTGGCTTTCTAGTTTTGGTAGGAATAGTACAGAACCTTTCCCGAAGTCTAAGTGAAAAAACGTTTAAACAAGTTATAATTATAGGTTCAATAACGGTACTGTTTTTGTTAGCTATTCTAATCACAGTATTTCTGTCCTTAGGTATGTTCACAAATATTGCTGCTAAATTCTGGGCAGTTATTCTGCCAGGAAATCGGTCAGGAATTCCGATTATTTCCTCGGTAAGCGAACATCAACCCATGACTTGGGCTGAGCTCTTCAATAGTATTCATATTATGATGTTCCTGATTCCCTTAGGATTATATTACTGTATTAAAAAACCAACAGATGTAAATATAATCATCCTTACTCTTGGAGTAACTACAATTTACTTCTCAGGATCAATGGTAAGGTTGGTATTATTGTTATCTCCAGCTGCTTCATTATTAAGCGCACTTGCTATTGATAAATTACTTTATACTTACTCTTTAAGTGCTCATGGTAAAATTGCTCTGACTAAAAGAAAATTAAGAATCACGAAATCGATAGGTAGAGATGAAGCTATTGTAGCTTATTCGGTAATATTCGGTTTACTTATTACATTTACTTTCCAAAGCGTAAAATTAGCCGAACAATATTCTATGTCCGAGATGGCCCCAGTAATTTACGGGGAGATTGGTACTCCATCTTCAGACTGGCAAGAAGCCTTATTGTGGTTAAGAAACAATGCTCAAGGACAAGGTATAGTTGCAAATAGTGCCCCTGTCGTTATGAGTTGGTGGGATTATGGTTATTGGATTACGAATTACGGTAATGCAACGTCGCTTGTAGATAATGCAACTACGAATAAAACTCAAATCGGTATGGTAGGAACCATGTTAATGTGGAACTTTACCGAGTCAGTTAAACTGATGTATAAATACAATGTAAAATATGTCCTAGTTAATACTCAAGCTGGAATTCCAGGTCTTGGTTCAGACTTAGGAAAGGCACTATGGTGTATAAAAATCGCTGAATCTACAGTACCAAGATATGGGATGACTGAAGAAGCTTTCTATGGTTTAAATGAAGCAAAAACACAATTCCAATATCTAGAACCATTCTACTCTTCAGTTCTTTATAGACTATCAGCTTATGACCAAGCTACTGGTTTTGCATTTCCAGACACACCTGGAACTGGATCTCCTATAAGTGATTATCCTGGATTGTTAGTTGATGCAGCACAAAATCCTGTTTATGACCTTAAAGGTCCAGATGGTATAACATACTTCAGTGAAGTGTTCAGAAGCTATGGTCTAGCTAGAGGCCCAGCAGATTCCAGATATTTTCCACTAGTTAGGATTTATGAAGTAATTTATCCAGAAGATATTGAACAACTTTCTGCTGAAGTTAACAACAACTATCCTGTACCTGAAAAAACTGAAGATTAATTAATAATCTTCAACTATTTTTCCTTTTTTCATTTTTCATTTTGAATCAATTTCATCTAGTCAAATATCTTGTATTTGAAGAGGGTAGTACTACAAATGGTAATGCTCAAACTACTGAAGAAGAGAATTAGACAAAAACAACGCAACCAAAATGCTTTTAAAAATTCAACGGGGGGATAATACTAATAGTACATCAAATAAATAATGTTAGTACTGCTAATCAAAAAGGTGTATATGAAATGAGCTCAAAAGGGAAACCTCATTTGAATTTGGTAATCATTGGTCACGTTGATCATGGTAAATCTACTATGACTGGACATTTACTCTATGTGTGCGGAAGCATTTCAGAAAGAGATATCCAAAAATTTGAAAAAGAAGCTGAATTAATAGGACGAGGCAGCTTTAAATTTGCCTGGGCTTTAGACAAATTAAAAGAAGAGAGAGAAAGAGGGGTAACCATCGATCTTGCATTTTATAAATTCCAAACAAAGAAGTATTATTTTACAATTATCGATGCACCCGGACATCGTGATTTTGTCAAAAACATGATAACAGGTACTTCTCAAGCTGATGCAGCAATTCTCGTAATCAGTGCTGGTACAGGTGAATTCGAGGCAGGAATTAGTACAACAGGGCAAACTAGAGAACATGCTTTACTAGCAAAAACACTAGGTGTTGATCAACTAATAGTAGCTGTCAATAAAATGGATCTTGCAAACTACAAACAAGAACGTTTTGATGAAGTTAAGGATGAAATGGCAAGAAACCTCAAACTATTTGGTTTTGACATGAAGAAAGTATCCTTCGTTCCAACAAGTGGTATGAAAGGAGATAATCTTAATGAAAAACCAGAATCTATGCCATGGTATACAGGTCTCACAGTTCTTGATGCTTTAGACACTTTTGAAGTGCCACCTAAGCCAGTTGATAAACCCTTAAGACTACCTCTTCAGGATGTTTATACAATTACAGGAATTGGTACAGTACCAGTTGGTCGTGTTGAAACTGGTGTTCTTAAACCAAAGGACAACATAATCTTCCAACCTACAGGCAAAAAATCAAATGTAATGTCTATTGAGATGCATCACGAAACAATTCCTGAAGCTATACCTGGAGATAACATTGGTTTTAGTTGTAAAGGTTTAGAAAAGAAAGATGTTCGTCGTGGAGATGTTGTTGGCCATGCAGACAAACCTCCAACCATTGTAAAAGACTTCATAGCAACAGTGCAAGTAATCAGACATCCTTCTGCAATAGCTGTAGGATATTCACCAGTTATTCACTGTGGAACTGCTCAAGTTGCTACTCGTTTTGCTGAGCTTAAGACAAAAGTTACAAAAGGAGTTAAAACAGATAATCCAGACTTCTTGAAGAATGGAGATACAGCTGAAGTAGTGATGATTCCAACTCGTGATATGGTTGCGGAAAAATATGAAGACTTCCCACAATTAGGACGTTTCGCAATCAGAGACATGGGTCAAACCGTAGCTGTTGGTATTATAAAAGACGTAACACCAAAATAATTCTTTTTTATTTTCTTTTTTTCCTTATTTTATAGTTTAGGTATAATGAAAATAGAATAAAAACGAGAACAATTCGCTATTTAGTTGGTAGTATATTGTCTAAAATCATTTCTGCAGAGAAGGATTCAAGATCCTCATAATTTTGTCCAACACCTAAGAAAATTATAGGTTTTTCGCTTATATGGGTAACTGAAACTGCAGCTCCACCTTTGACATCGGCATCAATTTTATTCAATATAGAAGCATCGATTCCAATTTTTTGGTTGAACAGCTTTGCTTGAGAAATTAGGGCATTACCTGTAAGGGCATCACCCACAAAGAATTTTAGATCTGGTTCTGAAACCTTACATATTTTTTGCAGTTCAGCCATTAGATTTGAATTAGTTTCCATTCTTCCTGCTGTGTCAATTAAAACAACATCTATCCCTTTTGAAGTTGCATGATTTATCGCATCATAAGCAACTGCAGCAGCGTCAGAACCGTAGTTTTGAGCAATTACTCTTATATTTAGATTATCTCCATGCTTCTGCAATTGTTGAATACTTCCTGCTCTAAATGTGTCTCCTGCGGCAAAGACGCTTGAATACCCATTATCCATTAGATATTTTCCAATTTTTGCAATAGAAAGCGTTTTTCCTACACCATTAACTCCAAAAAAAGCTATAACTAGAGGACTTTTTCTTTCTCTTGCAATTTTTACATGCTCAATGAGATCTATAGATTGTGATGGAGTCAATATTTCTAATAATACTTCTCTTAAGGATGCCAATACAATTGACCTAGTGTTAGAAAATCTTGTATACTCGATCTCTGACATTTTCTTCGCAAATCTTTTACAAATTTCATCGGTTGTTTTTACAGCAACTTCGTTTTTGATGAGAATATCCTTTAATTCTTTGTTTACTTTTGCAATTGATTTTGCAGAAAAATCAGTAATTGTAATCTTTTTGAAAGTTTTTGAAACGCTTTTTCGAAGTTGATCAAACAAGAGAATCTCCCATCTCCTCTTACATAACAGATTTGACCACTCTATCAATTTCTCTCAAACGTTCTAATACTTCATTGTAACTAGCTTTTATTTGAGTGAGTTGATTTTCGACATCTGTCTTCTTCTTCTTGATACCTTCAGTAGCATCTTGAAGTGATTTTTCACTGTGAACTCCTGCCCCTATTGTAACAATAACGTTCTCACCATTTTCAACGGATGCATATATGAAATTACCCGCTCCTATAGGAACTAGAATTTTGTTATTTTCCTCTGCTTTGTCAAGATCTCTCAATGTTTGTTCAGCACTATGAATTTCGTTGTAATAACCATTCAAAATTTCTATTTGTTGGTTATATCTAGTTGCTTGTTGCTCCAATTGTTGAGCTGCCATTAATAGATTATTTAGTTCCTCTTGAGAAACTTGTTGAGGGGAAGAATCTTTTGACAGTCTTTTCACTTCCTTTTTGGAATAGCTAAATCGTCTTCTGTAGCAAATGCTTTGATAACAGGATCTTTAATATCATCAGGATTGGTGATTTCTTTGATATCTTTAGGATCAATAAAAATCAAATTTCGTTTTACTTTATGTTTGCTTCCAAGAACGTTATAGATTTGTTCCAAAGCATCTTCTTGATTTAATGCTCTAACGTATTTACCAAAAGGTATCTTATCTTTTTTTCTCTTATATTCGCCACGGATATGGAATGTTTTAACAGAGCTCATCTAGCGTTCACCTTATCTTAGTTATTTCCCGATTGCAAAAGGGTTTTTCAAGTTTTTGAATCTAAAGTCTTTAAGGAGTTAATAAAACTTCAAAGATTCGCATACTCTCTGGACCTGTACTATCAGTACCAATTACTGCTCCTTTGGAATTAGCGATTATACCAACTCTTGGATAAGGAATTCCTCTATTTATAGTGCAAACATCAACTTTAACACGGAGAATGGATGCAATTTCCTTGATTTCTTCCTCAGAAAGAAGAGGATGAACAAGTGCTCCTCGATTAGTAGACATTGCAAGACTACCAACTAGTGGAGAACCAAGTAGATTCCCTACAGTTATCTCTATGTTTAATTCATCTTGAATCTGTTTTTGAGCATTCTTTTCAAGCATATCACTTACAATTGCTCCTTTATCGTTCATAACGATTAGGTTTCCAAGAGCAGTATATTTACTGTTTAGTTCCACGAGTTTAGTCTGATCAGAAAGGTTTTCTTCAAGTATTTTGTATTCCTTTTCTTTAATGTTTTGAGGGACAAAAATAGCCTTTGAATTACCTACAACCATAGTTCCAACAAGAACTGAATTTGCAATAGTGGTTTGAATTACATTTACACTCAACGTATCTGCAATCACTTTGAGAGAGGATTCTTTAACACTATAAGGAACAATGGAAAAACCTTCGGTAGATAATGCAAAAACACCTAATCCCGAATTACCTAATATAGTAGTCTTTGCAATATCCAAAATTATCTACCTCAAAAAATGAAAATAAAGGATCAGTTTTATTTAGACTGTTCCTCTTCTGGAGTTTCTTCAGATTCAGAAGTTTCGACGGGGGCTATATCTACTTCTTCTCCGTCTTCTTCCTCTTCTTCCTCCTCCTCTTCCTCTTCTAATTCCCCAGGAATTGCGATACCATCAAGTTGTGGGCGTGCCGCAGCATCCACTTCTTCATGGATTAGTTCAACTGTAGCTATTTTTTCCTCTTCAATTGTTTCAACTACTGCACGAACCTTAATTTTTCTTGGTGGTTTTTGAATTCCTCTTTTCCACATGAATTCATTTAATTCCTCGTCTATTATAACATCATCAGCTTTTGTGTGTTTGTAGATGTATTCTTTGAGGAGTCTAATAGCTCTTGGTGTCCTTTTATAAGGTGCTGTCTTATTCAGTTGAGGATAGAATGGAATGGTGTAAATGTTCTCTATAGATTCTTGAGACATGATTCTTCTTCTCCTTATCTTTTAATGCGAGTAGATCTCCATCTTCTACGTTTTGGATGGGTTCGAAAGCGTCTGTTAGTTCGTATAACACACCAACTTGGAACAGGTTTATTAGATTTCATCTCATTTGCATACCTGAGTTTTCTTGGTAGTTGTTTATTTCTTGCCATTATAATCGCCTTATATCGATTTTTGATTCTCTTTTTTGCCCTTGAATTTGACGAAGAATTTCTTTTAGTTGATCATCAGTCAATTTACCACTGATTGCTCCTTCTTGAGCTAATTGTATCAGTCTTACTTCAACAGCTTCTGCGAGTTGAGAACGAACAAGTTTAACGTTAGTAAGACGTTGTCTAGCTTCCTCAGTAAGAATTTGACGAAGGATTACTTGTTTTTGAGCTTCAAGAGTTGCTTGTTGCTCCTCTTGTGCTTGAGCTCCTTGTTGCTCCTGTAATTGTGCTCTTTTCCTTTGTCTTATTACTTCCAATTCGTCTTCATCATACATTTCTTCGCACCCTTGCTTATTGAACTGTTCAAAGTTTAATTTCTGTAACCGAATTCTTCTCAATAATCTTAATATTTTTCTAAAGCGGGAATTTCTCTCTTTAAATCAGCTGATAATTTATCCACAAAAGAATAACCTTTTGGAGTTAAAACACGTCCTACGATTACACGTCCTTTGCTCCCCTTACCACTCTTCTTCTGGATATAGTTTGCTTTTTCTAACTGTTGAAGTATCTTTCTAATTACAGCTCCGCTACCTCTAGCAAAGTGCTCAGGTTTTACACCTCTTCTATGACGACCACCATAAGCAATTCGTAATCTTGATACACCTATTGGACCATAAAAGTAAATTTTTCTTAACATAGAGGCAGCTCTAATATACCACCAGTCTTCTTGAACAGGAGAATTTTCTTTATGAACTCCAGTTTTGGCATATACGGCCCATTCAGGTGGTTTGATTTCTGCTTCCTTTTTCAATTCTTCAGTTATTTTTTTAATAAGTAAATCAGATGGAACATCGTAAGCTGTTGGCATAATTTTCACTCGTCCTCTTGAGTTTTGAAAGAGAGAACTCTTATGTATTTTTCAATCTCTGGGGAACAAACCACGTTTAAAAAGATTACTTTGCTAGTTATATGGAAAGAATAAAAATATAAATATAGAAGGTAAATTAGGATTGATTCAAACAAGAAATCTAGCAAAGGAAGTTATTGAATGAGTATAGAAAAATCAGAGAAAACAAACGATTCGAAGAATTTATTGGTGACCATAAACAATTTTCTGAAGAAAAGTTACCATCAATATCTTGGTTCCTTTGATAACTGGTTTATTTTTATAGGTATTATTTTAACTGGTTTTAGTTTAACTATGAGCTTTATTTATGGTCACGTTATAGCAGGAATCATTCTTGTAGCGTGTGAAGTACTCTTGATAGGGGTCTATCTTTTTAAACTAATATGACAAAAATTATTCTTCATTCGGTGTAGAGAATCTTTCAATAATGTGCTCACTAAGAATTTCAAACGATTTATCTATGTTCAATCCTGTTTTAGCTGAGGTTTCTAAGAGGAAATTTTCCATTGAATGCTCTTTTGTTTTCTTATTTAGCTTTTTTACAAACGACTTTACTTCTTCAATTGTTACTTCTTGTTCATCGACAAGATCCATTTTATTCGCAAGTATTATGACAGGAACAACTCCTTTACCGCTAAATTGGTATAACTCCTCTATCCAACTACCTAAGTTAAGAAATGTTTCTCTTCGTGTTATATCCAATACTGCTAAGGCCCCAAAACATCCTTTGAAAAACCTTGGTCTAACATTTTTAAACATGGGTTGCCCAGCTAAATCCCAGATTTGATACTTTATCTTATAATCATCAACAATTCTTGTAGTGGCAGCAAAATCAGCTCCAAGAGTAGCTAAATGCTCTTTCTGAAACCCCTCACCAAGATATCTTTTCCTTATAGATGTTTTACCAACAGCAGCATCACCAATTAAAACTAACTTAATCATATATGCACTCGTTGATTTAGGCTGAGGATCTTCATCTGAAAAATATTCGTCATCTATACTTTCTTTATGCTTTTTGATATTTTCTTCAAACATAATGGGACCCTTATCTGATTTTTCGTCCTTGCTCTTGGGAGGTCGTTTCTTATCAGCCATGTTATCTGTTAAATAATGAATTTCAACTATATAAAAATATGTGGTAGCATTTTGTGAAATACTGTAAAAGAAGAATAATATGTTCCAGTTCAAGTTCCTCTAGACATAATTTGATGAATAATTTGATAGTTTTTGGCTAATTTCCCGATTTCTTCTGCTTCACTATATGTAAGATGAAAAGGCGTCTTCTTATCTTTATATGTCCCCTCAATTAGAGCATAATCTACACCTCTTACATGTTCCTTTAATTGATCAAAATAACCTGTATCTCCAGTGTAAAGGACTTTTTCTGCATTCTTGCTTATTATATATCCTACAGAGGGAATATTGGGAAGTTTTCCCCCACCTATTATTGATCCTCGATGTTGAACAGCAAAAGCAGAGATTAGCGTATTCTCTAATTTGAATTCCTTTTCCATATTAACAATTTCAAGTTGATAAGGAATTGATTCTCTATAACTATCATAAAACGTTTTTACTAGTCCTTCTAACTCAACAACATTTGAGGGTGCAATCAAAAGAAGTTTTTTACTTCTATTTATCAATCTGAAAAAAGCTAAAAGTGAAAATATACCTCCCACATGATCAAAATGGCCATGAGTGATTAGTATGGTATCTATGTTTTCGTAATATTTGCTAGGTAAAGAAACCAAATCGCGTAATATTCCATCACCCACATCTATCAAAAAATTTGAATCTTTCTCAATGTCATTTACCAGTATTTGAGTTGCTAAACCTGCAGAAGAGAATAGAATTTTAACTCGTAGATGGTTACCAATCCAATCCCATGAAACTTCTTTGGAAACTTCCATAGATAGAATAGAGAATAGCAGCAAATATTTCTTTCGTTTCCTTTTCCGATAAATTTTTACTTGAAAATGTAATTAGATACCTAATGATATCTTTGCGTAGATTCTTCACTCGCCCTTTGACAAAAATGTCAGATAGATGGGAAGGTAAAAAGAAACTACATCTAGCAGCAAGATCAGCTTATTTTAGCTACAAGATAGGCAAAGAAAATCCCGAGGGATTGCTACGAATTGCGGCTCTAGAAATGAAAGCAGAGAAGTATAATCTAACCATTAGATATCTTGAAGAATATCTAGAACTTAATCCTGAATCAAAAAAAGCTTTACTTCTTCTTGGAATCGCTTATAGGCGGAATAAGGATTATGCAAAAGCTATCAAAACACACCTCAAGTGTTTAAAAAAAGGAGAGGAAGAATCAGATATACTTTATACCTTAGGCTTAGATCATGAAAGGGCAGGAAAAACAAAAACAGCTAAACGATATTATGCAAAATGTATTGAAGTAGACCGTTCTTTTGCAAAAGCTTATTTTCGCCTAGCAAGGCTCTATAGACGAGATAAGAAATATGATTTAGCTGTTAATCTGTATCTGGATGGCTTATCTCTAAGAGAAGGATCAGCTAAAGATTGGATTAACTTATCGTTTTGTTACATAAATACAGCAAATCTCGCTGCAGCAGAAAAAGTGTTATTAGAGGCTCTAGAAAACTTCCCAGACTCCCCTGAAGTGCTATTTGCGCTTGGAGCTTACTATATTAAGAAGCAAAAATATAACAAAATTCCAGAGATAATTTCGAAGCTAGATTCTGAAGAAGATTGGTACATAGTTCTATCTCTGCGGTTGAAAGAAGTACTAGATAAGAAAGAATACGAAGAATTGGAGAAGTTGTTAGAGCAAATTAAGAGAAAAGATCAAAATGCGGAATATTGGTATATGAAAGCGATTGTTTCTTCAAGCAAGAATGAATCAAAGAGAGCCATCAAATCTTTACAAAAGGCATTAGAATTAGATTCCGAACTAAGAAAAGAAGCAAAGAAAGATGACAATTTTGCAATGATAAGGAAGTTAGAAGAATTCAAACACATAGTTTATCCAAGGAAGTAGTAAGGATTACCTAATCAAAAATTCAGAATTCTTAAATAACTTGTCGAGAAACACATAAGTGATGTCAAAAATTAATCGAGACGCAATTATAGAAGATGTAAGGAAGCCAGTTAATAGAATCTTCGAAGCATTGGAAAAACTTGACGCCGATACTCTTTTAGAAAATTACCACAATCATGCTGATTTTAGATTTGTTGCACTTATATTTGGGCAAATATTCAACCTAACCTATGAAGAATTTTCTATGGCTATGAAAGGGACATATGAGACTATGAAAGAACAAAAAATGATTAGAGAAACAGAATTTTTCAATGTTCTATCAGAAACAAAAGTTATGTACAACACAACAGGAACAGGATGCCAAATACCAAAAGAAGGAGAAAGAATGGACTTTGTAGTAATTGTGACACAGATACTATCGTTAATAGAAGGAGAATGGAAAGTAATACACGAAACAGAAGCAGCGATACCAAAAAAAGAAGAATGAAGAGAGCAAAAACATTAACAAAATAGGAAAAAAAGCTCAAGCTAAAGAAAATTAACATCTAAAAGATAGAAAACTTTTTGATTAAAGGAAAGAAGGAAAAAAATAACTGAAAAAAACAAGCAAGAAACAAAGCTAGGAACAAGCTAGGTAAGCGGAGTTAGCAAAGCGGCCATGCGTGAGTCTGCAAAACTCTTGACGGGTGTTCAAATCACCCACTCCGCTCCAAACTCTTTTATTATTTTATACTTGGAAACTTACTTCATAGAATTTCTGTTGTATATATTCTTTAGGTATTATAGCGATTTATATGCTCAAAGAAGAGAAAAAAGCAGACAATGGTTGAATAAAATGTCTGAAAATGGTGATACTGATGGTTTATGATATGATTACTAAAATCTGCCAGAAAGAAAAGATGGAATCTGAGCCATTCTATAAGTCTATCAAAATTAAGGGAGACACAATATTGCTATACAGGGAAAAATTAGTAAAAGAAACTGCATCTAAAAGTTCTATTGCTTATGAACACTACAAAGAGTGGAAAGAATCAAAAGACCAAGACATGCTAGAAGAAATTGATGATGTTATAGAAAAGTTGAGAGAATACTTCAAAGAACGATTGATAATTTTCTATAAGAGCAATGAGATTGGAATAAAAATTTAGTCTGAACTTATACATATTCTCAACATCCCTCATTTGTCAGCTTTTCTGGGTCAATATTCTAGGTTTACGCTTTCGAAACATATATCAACAATACATATCCTATTGTTGTAGGTAATTACAATGACATTCATAATTTTCATTGGAGGCCTATTTGAATATAATTCAGGAAAAACTACTTTTGCAAAAGAAATTATCTCTTCTTTTGAAAACGATCTTTCGATGAAAACAGCACCTTTTAAGCCTTTAAGTGGAAACAATTTGTTCTTTCACTATGAAGAGATAAAGGAAAATGTCAAGAACCATGGAAATTTGGTTTCTTTAGATATTGTAAAATTAATGGAACCTTCGTCTGTTGAAACACCTGCGATTTTGGCAAACCCTGTTCACAAACTTAATACTCAAGCACTACCGTACAATTTCTATAAAGAGGGTTCAATTAACACACTTTTTTCGCGTTACTCTAGTAGTGTTTCTTTAATGCAACGTTTTACAATTTATAAATCAGAATCTGAAATTGAATCTTGCTTTTTAGTGAACGAGCCAATCTATAAGAACCAGAAGTTTTGGAATGATCAAACTCTTACAGATTCAATTCTAGAAGAAGCAAAAGAGATCAAGTATTTTAAAAATGATCAAGAATTCTACTCTTTGAACGATAAGTTTTACGCAGCTGCTACTAAGACTTCGTTTGATTATGTAAAAGAACATTCAGAAATCACTGTAGTTGAAAGCTTTAACAATTCAGCTCATCCAGCATGGTGTATCAGGGAATCAAATGCTGTAATTATTGTAGGTCCTGGTTCTCTTTTCATCTATGAACCAGATGCATATTTCAGAGCTATTGACAACTACCGTTCAATCAATCGTAATAAAGTCACCACAACAGATGACATTCTTAAGCTAGCAACACCAACTGAGGCCTTGCCATTCCCAGTTGACCTTGGTAAAAGAAAGAAAATAATTAGTGATTTGACTAACAAACTATCAAAAGAAATTCAGAAAAAGAAGTAAATGATACTTGGTTTCCTCTTTTTTTTGTTGCCCTTTTATGTGTGAGTGCGATTTTATTAGTAGATCAGTGATAGATTTTGTCAATTTATAGTTCACAATATGGAATGGAATCAATCAATGCAGAGCTTATGGAATGTATCAATGAATTACGTTTTAGATCAATAGGGATAGTAGATGTAGCTGTAGTATCTCTAGAGGGACTTCCATTGGTATCTTTAGTTTTGGAGAGAGTAGAAGAAACTAGATTTGCTGCAATGACTGCGGCTATGCTTTCCTTAGGAGAAAGAGTATCTACAGAACTTAACAAAGGTTTATTAAAGAAAATTTTTGTAGAGGGAGAGAATGGCTACATAATTTCCATGCAAGCAGGAGAGAATGCTGTTCTAACAGTAAGTGCAACCACTGATACAAAGCTTGGTCTGTTGTTCTTAGATATGGAACGTGCTTCAGCAAAGATATCTAAAATTCTTACATATCGTTAATTTTGAGAACAATTAATTGACTTCAGTTTGATGAACTGGCAATCAGTTCAACTTTTATTAACTCACATGCAAGAACCATAGCCGTTTCATCAATCGTACCTTTCTTAAGATAAAGTTCTACAACACTTCTGTAAATCTCAGATTTCTTAACATGTTGTGCTTTAATTTCTTTAATACGTTCGTTCGTTTGCTTTGTGCGTTCTACCCATCGTTTTACTTCTTTCGTTTTATCTAGAAGGAATAGAACTAAAGGAATTTTTGCTTTACCTTCAGTTAGAAATTCTTGCTTAAATTCCTCTATTATATCATCTCTTGGAACAATAAGAAGATTAATATTGTCATTTAATTCTGCAAGCTTAGCTAAAACTGGGATTGTTAATACTGTATCTGAACACCAATTTTCTGCAAAAACAAGAAGTCTAATAGTAGATTTTATTTCTTTAATCTGTTTCTTATACTTCTCAGGTATAGTAGCACTAGAGTACACATTATCTAATCGTTCTCTATTTTTTGGTGTTCTTTCTATGAATTTTTGATAAGAACAGCTTTTTGATATATAATAGTCCAAAGACATTCTATTCCGACATATATTTCTGATTAAAAAAACTTAATCTTAAGACAAAAAACCATACGAAAAAGAGAAAAAGGGTTAATTAAATGTAGAAATGATTTGTTTGAATTTCGTAAACGAGTATTTTCTACATCAAGTTGAAACAGATATACAAAAGATACAAGAGAAATTAGACAAATCCTTAGTATCCGGTGGTAGAAAAAAGACAGGTAGTTATTATACTCCAGATTTTATTGCACAATACATAGTTGAAAAAACCATTTCTCAATCTCTCCATAGTAAACTAGACAAATTGGTGACTAAAAGACAATTCAAAGATTTTAATGATTTAGAACGTAATCAAAATCCTGCAATATTTTCTATTCTGTTTAACAAAATTTTACCCAATTTCACAATTTGTGATATTGCTATGGGTTGGGGTGTTTTTCTTTTACACAGCTTCGATTATCTTTTTTCATTATACAAAACCACTGTTTCAATTCTGGAAGATGAAATTCAAAGAACATCTTCTTTAGAAGATTTCACAGAAAGAAATATTGAGAAATTCATAATAAATTCAATTATTTCTAATAATCTTTATGGGACAGATTTGTCTTCAGTTTCAACTGAATTGGCAAAGCTAAAATTCGCTGAAAAAGCTCTTAAGCTTCTAAAAAAGAAGCAAGTTATTCTACCCACTTTTAATTTCAAAGTAGGAAACAGCTTAATTGGTTTTTCTTTTGAGCAAAATACAAAGAGCAGTTCTAGTTTTTCAAATTATAGAAAATCAATTCTTAATGGAATAACCTCTAGTAGCAGGGAAGGAGTAAATACATGGTTGAGAAATGAAACACCATTAAATTGGAATCACATCTTTCCAGAAGTATCCAAGATGGGTGGTTTTGATGTAGTAATTGGAAATCCCCCTTATATCAATGTAAAACGTATGAATCTTTCTGGAAGAAAGACATATTCCAGACTTTATGATACATATAATCCTAATGGGGATATATCTAATGTTTTTTGGGAAAGAGGTTTAGATCTGTGTAATTCCAAGGGCATAGTTTCCTTCATTACCCCTAGATACTGGCTTGAGGGTAATGACAGCGATAAGTTGAGGAATCATATATTATTAAATTCTGAAATACTTGAAATTATTGACTTTAGAAGTAATAGAACTCTTTTTTCATCAACTGAAACTAAATTGGGAGTAGATACCGTTATTGTTATCTTACAAAAATCTAAACCAAGAAATTTGCCATTTGATGTTTATTTTGCTCAAGATGATTATTCCATACAATCTATAGACAAAACCAGATTAAAACACACAAAAATACGTCAGTCAAACCTTTCAGAGAAAAAATGGGTTTTTGAAATTAACCCTATTATAACCCAGATTAGTAAAAGAGCTGATTATCATTTAGGAGATGATAAGAAATACGGAGATTTTTCAGGTATTTGTAAAATTGGTAAAGGATGTTCAACTGGAAATAATAGGATTTTCAAATTAAAACAGATATCGGATTTAGCATATGTGGGAGCAAATAATCTAACAGTAAAATTGGATGAAGAAGAAAAGAACTGTTTAAAACATCTGATCAAGAATAGTGACATCTCTCCTTATCATTGGAGAGCAAGAGATGAATTCTGGATATTTCTAAAAGACAAGGATTTAAAGGATTATCCGAACATTGAGAACTATCTGCTTAATTTCAAAGGAACTCTTGAAAAAACACAGAAGAAGTATGGTCTAAAGAGTTTCTATGACTATGCTGCGTATAGATCTTTGAAATTAATTAAAAACATACCCAAAATTGTTTGTCCATATCAAGCAGATAGTAATAAATTTGCTTTACTTGGTTCAGAATCTCCCCCTACGATTAATGAAACCGATGTCATTAGTTTGGTTATTCAAGAAACTTTTACTAACGAAATAGGGTGGTTTTATCTCTTGTCAGTTCTAAATTCAGAACTACTTTCCTATTATAGTAGAATAATGAACAAAAAAGTATACAACCTTTACGATTTTAGAACAAACCAAATATCGAATTTTCCTATTATGAAGTGTGAAGACAATTCAGTTTTTCTTGAAATTGGTACTGATTTAATTAATTTGTTGAAATTTTCTTTAAATTCTAAACAAATCAAAAGTTTGGTTCTTATCATGAAAAACATTCTCGATTTTCTTGTGTATGAGACATATTTTAGAGAATCTCTTTCAACGCAATTTCATGATACTATCAAAGAGAATTTAGTTTTATTCCAAGTTAAGGAAGAGACAAAAGACAATTTTAAGGATTTAATACATTGTTGGAAAAAAATGTTAACAGAAAAAAGGATTTTAGATGAAATCCAGCAAATTGCTGCTTTCGAAGATGTTAAACAGATAAGAAAAACTTTAGGGATGGATTCGAACAAATTACCTTTCTTTTAGCCACTTCTTTGGTGTTGATAAGGTTATTTTTCCAGTTTCTTGTAGTTTACTTATAAGATTCTCAAAGATTTGAACATTTTCTCGAATTTCCATTTTCGAAAGATATCTTCCTTGAGAGATATTATATGAAAAATGCCATGAGTGTAGATTAATCGAAATATATGAATCATCCTGTTGAGAGTTCTTAACAAGTTGAAGATAGTTATTTATGACATCTTCTTCTTTTCTTTTGCCTTCGAACAAAGGCCAAAGATAAGTATACATCCCTTCCATTATACTTTGTTTTGGTGTTTTGATTACAGGGAATTCCATAAGGTTTCCATTTATTTTATATGGTTTTATAGCACTCTCAGCTTCTACATACAAAGAACTATCATACCGAATGTTTAGTTCGTTTAATATATTGAATGTATTAGCAGTGTTTTTCATATAAGGGGCTCTAAATCCATATACTTTTGTATCTAGAATAGATTCAATTTCCGCTTGTGACCTCTTGATAATTTGTAATTCCTCATCTCTGTTCAAACTTATCCCAGTTTCTTCCCCTGTCAAATCCTCGTGATCAAAACCGTGTACTCCATGTTCAAATATTTGCTTTTTAAGAAGAGATACATATTTTGAATTAGTTTCTTTTAATAGCTTCAAGCTTCTTGCTTCAAAATAAAAGGTTGAAGGGAGGTTGAAATCAGTTAAACAATTGATGAAGGGTTCAAAGCAATCAAGTGTTCCCTTAAGAGAAGCTGATAATTTTGGGTCTTTGAGAATTTCATTTGGTTGTTCTTTAAGCGGATTGCTGATAGCATGTTTACTATTTTTAATCGGTATTGCATAATCCCTATCAAAGTCAATACATACAAAAATATAAACCAAGTACCACAACTCTCTATTTTCATTTCACACCTTGCAGAGCTAAAATTATTGTTTTTCCTCGAATTTCCACAATTCTACTATTTGTCAATTTAGATATGTTTTTAGCTATATCTTTTACAGATTCTGAAGGAACAACCTGTAAGCATTTTATCTTTATTACCATATCCTTTTTCAGTACATTCTCTATTTCATGAATGATGTTTTCAGTAATTCCCTTCTTTCCTATACGCATTTTTGATGGTTCATGACGTATCTGGTCAATAGTGTTGTTCATTCTTAACCTCCTTACTTCTATAATAGGGTATTCTAGTATACTTGTTGCAGTGGTTACATTTTATGGCTATCACTCTGTTTGTTGATGAAAGTCTAACTCGACTATTAATTCCTGGATAGAGGAATGCTTTACAATGTTTACAGAATCGTTTTTTCCATTCTGGGGGGAATTTTATTCTAGTTTTCATTTGAATCTTACGTGCTTGTTTAGCAAATTGCTGGGCTTTATCCATATCCTCTGAAATAATTTTATCTGCTTTTATGAGTAAAGAAACAACTTGTGCTTTGAAATCCTCTTGAGACAAAACCTGAAACTTTTTTTTTCGATTTTTTCTCTTCCTTGTACGTAAATGAGGCTTTTTTTCATTAGACATGTTGTTTCTTCCTTATTGGATGAGAAAAAATTACCTTATCAACATTTCTTTTCTTTTTATTTTAAGAACTAAATGTTAATTTGAAGAAAAAGGACTAATCTCTAAGGAGGTGGTGGAGGTATATTCTTGATTAGTTTTTTCATTTCCCTTTCAGAAACAACTTGACCATAGGGGAATATTGTACCTTGTTCCTTTGTGTTTTTTTTAGAATCAAGTATAGATTTCCCTTCATTCTCTATTTTTTTTTGTTCCATTGCTAGGACAATTGTTGGTTCCTTCCTAATTTCTTGATCGGGATTTGTTTTCCTTCTCATAAAGATCGGTAATCTTACACTCTTAAAAAGAGGGAATAATCTATTTCTATTATGGTGGGGGATTTCCTTTTTGCGTATGGATCTCATTGGTTTCGTTCTTTTCTTTAAATCTGATTTTATACAGGGTATAAATTTCTCAATTTTGAAATATGAATCCCAAGAAAGCTGCATCTCTGACTTATTAGGTAATCCCAAAAGAAAGAGGATTTTGCTGCGTTTTATTTCATTTAAGGAATGAAATCGTATCGAAAACACCATCTTTTCTTTATATTGTAGAGATATTATTTTCAATTGCTGTAAATATTCTATACAATTATCAAATTCTGAAGAACTGTATGTTAATAAAATCCCTTTTTTGTTTTTCCCAGCTTTATTCTTTCCTTTCTTGAGAATTCTTGAACTTAGATTTAGATTACACTGTTTAAATGTAAGCAAATCTTGAAAATATCTTGTAAGTTGATTAGATTCTTCTCCTGAAAAAACTATAGAAGAGAAAACCATGAATTTCTTTCCCATTTTGATAATTCGGGGTTCTGACGTTTTCCGAATAGGAGATAAATAGCTTTCTTGCAAGCTTTCAGCAATATTGTGGTGGTTTATTTGTGATATGACCAGAAATGGACTTACTGGGGTAATTTTTTGCATTTTATCTAGAAGATTTGATACTTCGCCTATTACTTCACCTGCATTCTGTGCGGAAATAATCAAGTAGAGTTTCATTGATCTTTCAGTCATTTGAATAACGTAAGAATAACCAAAAGAATCAAAATAATTTGTTATTCTTCTCGAAAGTTGTATGAGAACTCCTTCTTCCATCTTAGATAATGCAAAACCAATAACTGAAATTGCTTGATTATCAGATTCTAATGTAATAAAATCCTCAGTGTGGTGAATTTGAAATTTTGACATAGTATCTAATAATATATATAGAAAAGAGCATAAAAACCTAAAAATAATTTTGGGGAGAAGAGTTTACTTAATCTCTCCATAATGCTTCAATAGATATATCGTCGGTTTTAGTTAAGTACGAGGATTTTACCTCAGCAATTACTACAGTTACTGCTAGTTCATCATCTGGAATGACTTCATCAATATTACAACCCCAAACAAATTCTGCTTTTGGATTGATTTGATCTGTAATCATAGTCGTAATGGTATCAACTTCAGTCATTGATATATTCTTATTAGCCTTAATATTAACAAGCGCGCCTGTTGATGAAGTAATATCTATATCAAGTAAGGGGTTTGATAATGCATTAGTTATTGCTTGTATAGCTCGATTTTCACCTTTTCCATGTCCAACACCAATGACTGCAGGGCCACTACGTCTCAATATCTTCTTGGTATCAGCAAAATCGACATTAACTCTTGCAGGAAGTACTATTAATTCAGTTAGTCCAACAACAGCATTAATCAGAACATCATCAGCCAGTTTAAATGCGTCCCAAAGTGTAAAATCTGGTGCATACATCAGTAGTTTTTCGTTTGGAACCACAATAATAGTATTAGAGTGTTCATTTAATTCATCTAAACCTTGCAAAGCTGCATCCATTTTTGATTGTCCTTCTGATGCAAAAGGTAAAGTACAAACACTAACAACTAAACATCCTTCATCTTGAGCAATTTTTGCAATATATGGTGCTGCTCCAGTTCCTGTACCTTTTCCTAGACCACAAGCAACAAAAACAAGATCATTTCCTCTAACTAACTCTCTCATGTCTTCCTCATTTTCTTCAGCTGCGGCTCGACCTATGTTCGGATCATTACCTGCACCAGTTCCATTAGTTAATTCTCTGCCTAAAAGCAATTTTCGTTCAGCTTGAGTACTTAGAAGATGTCTAGCATCTGTATTAACAGCTACAGCAGTTGCTCCAATAATCCCTCCACGTGTTACAATATTGTTAATAGCATTAGAACCTGCACCGCCTACACCAATAGCTAGAATTCGATTTGTTTTGAGAACTTGTTGAATGTATGAATCGACAGAACTACTTGAAAAGCGATCAGAAGAGCCTGATTTATTCACCAATAATTTTTCAAGTTCTTTATCCATATCGTCACTATCGAATGTGTTTGGCTCATTACGGTTAGAAACATTATCCTCTTCTTCATCAATATTGATAATATAATGTTCATCCATATATTCTCAGAGAAGCTTTCGATAACTAACATAACAACACAAATATGACCGAGAAGACTCGTCAGTATTACATTTTTTTTGTTTATAAGGGTTATAAGAGAAAATTAAATGGTGCACGCGCCGGGATTCGAACCCGGGTTCCAGCCGTGGCAGGGCTGAGTCCTACCAACTAGACTACACGAGCACGAGTAAGGTTGTATTTTAGAAGCAATATTTATCTTTTCTGTTTGGTGATGATTAAAAATCATATATCAAAATGAGTAATATGAAAAAGATTTGGTACGCTAACCGGGATTTGAACCCGGGTTCCCGCCTTGGAAGGGCGAAGTCCTGCCACTAGACTATTAGCGTATTTTCGCTACTTTCATCTGTTCTATTTATATTTTTAATCTTTCTGTTCATGATTTGATTTTTTTGTGTTCTTTTGGTAAATCAAAAATTGTTTTAAATTGTCAGATTTATTAATGGATAATTGCCACAATTTCTATGAGGTTTATGACATGTTGGAAACTTTTCTTAAAACCGCAATTCTTAGACATCTAAAAGAGACAGAACTATATTTGAAGGCTTTGCAGGAATTCAGAGGGGGATCTTTTGAAAATTTAGTGGATAAAGACGAAATAAAAACAGATGGTATTCTGTTCAAAACCCCTACTGAAGGCATAAGACCTTTAGGAGAAGTAATTTTACACATCATTCGTTCTTTAGAATATTATGTGCGAGGGATAATGGATAATCATTGGGAAGCACTTCCATACAACCTTAGGGAACTGAATACAATTCCTGAAATTGTTAATCTTTACCAAAGTATAACGAAGAAGTTTAGAGTATATTTAGAAAAACTTTCCGCGGATAAACTCAATGAGGTTATAACCAATTTTAGTCGCCCCGCAACTAAAGCAGAATTACTGCTGGAAATGATTGAGCATAGCATACATCATAGAGGACAACTCAGTGTGTATTTTAGATTGTTAAATATTGATCCTCCAATTATAGAATACATAATTTGAATCCCATTCATCATTTATGCCTCATTAAGAATTCCAATACTATACTATTAAATAAATCAGGTTTTGTTTCATAGACATTATGATCAGCTTTTGGAATGATTGCAAGCTCAGCATTTGGAATTAACTTATACATTTTAACACATTCATCAATTGAAATGGCAGCATCACTATCTCCAGCAAGAATTAATGTTGGTTCACTAATTTGTTCAATTCTTTTCTTAGGAAATTCTTCAGAATCCAACCACATTTTTGAGATATTTTGTAGAAGTTTTTTCCAGTACTTATCTCCATAACCTGCTGTATGAATTTTTGGTAACTTTCTAGTAAACTGCGGAATTACTTTTCTGAGTTTCTCAAAATCAATCTGTCCTGGTCCTTCTACTCCCCAAACTTTCATTATAGAGGTATAATAATCAGTGATTTCACTCAACACTCCACCCGCAATCAAAGCTTTTGTTAAGTTAGGATAGTTTATACCAATTTCCAGGGCTATTTGACCACCATCACTCCAACCACATACAAAGGGTTTTTCTAATTCCAATGCTTGAATTAACGCTGCTACATCATTTGCCATAAGCTTATAGCTAAACTCTTCTGTGGGGTTATCTGTTCTGCCGTGACCTCGACTATCTGGAGCAATAACTCTGAAGTGTTTAGAAAAAAAGTCTAGTTGATTCTCCCAATTATCTTCTGCAATGGTAATACCTCCATGAAGAAGAATTAACGGATGACCTTTTCCTTTTTCAATATAGAACATATTTATGCCATTAGCTTCAACATAGTTACTCAACATAGACTCAACTATGGTATTTTCTACTTTTTAAAGATTATCTGAAAAAGAAAAAAGGTTAGATTTGGATGATGGTAATATTCAAGAGTCGTAATTTAACAAAAACTATTTAGTTTTGTCATTCACGAAAATCTCATGAAAGGAAGAATCATATTTATTTCTGGATCCACAGATGGGATTGGAAAACAAGCAGCTCTTGAATTAGCAAAACAAGGTGCTTATATCATAATTCATGGTAGGAACAAGGATAAAACCATAGATACAGTTAATTTCACCAAATCAGAGTCAAAAAATGAGAAAATTGATTTTGTACTCGCAAATATGTCTTCTTTTCAGCAAATAAGATCAATGTCAGAAGTCCTTCACAAGCGTTATGACAAAATTGATGTTTTAGTAAACAATGCTGGAGCACAAATTCACGGGCTCAATTGTTCAGAAAATGGCTATGAGTTGACTTTTGCAGTCAATCATTTAGCCTATTTCCTTACTACTTCTCTTTTGTTGGATTTGGTAGCAAAATCTGAGTATAAACGGATTGTGATTGTAAGTTCAGGTATGCACTTTCGAGTAGACAAGATGGATTTTGATACTCTTCAAGGAAAAACAGACTATGATTTGTATAAAAATTACGCTCATTCAAAACTTGCAAATGTAATGTTTGGATATAAGCTTTCACGATTGCTGAAGAATAGCGGTATTACGGTAAATTGTCTTCATCCAGGACTTATAAATACCAACCTCAATCCTCAAAGAGCGCAACATATTGTAGATCGAGCTTTACCTGTTAAAAAGGGCATAATTAGCACTATGCGATTAGTTACTTCATCCGAATTGGAAGGAGTAACAGGATCAGAAGAAGTTTTTTCAGTAGAAGGAGTTTCATTGTTATTTAAAGAACTAAAAAGCGAGTATTTAAGGTTGGTAAGAGTTATTTCCTCCTCATCTCCAAAAATTGTTTAAATAAGCTTCACTCTGTAGACTTGAGAATAGAGTATCTGTTGCTTTTGAAGGACGATTAGTTTATCGTATGAGAATTGCTTATCAAATACGACTATCAAATCAAATTTCATAAGAACGCGTATCTCTCTTATTGCAACCCCAAACTCATTAGTTAGGGAAAAAGACATAGAAATGTTAAAGAGATGGTGATAACTATCTAGTGTAGAATTAAAAAAATCCGTATAAGTTAAGTCTAGAGAGAAAAAAGAGGGAGTAACATGACTCTCAGTCTCTATTACTGTTCTTTCTAGAGTATCATTTTCATGAAGTTTTGGTAATTCTTCAGAAGTAATAAAACTAGTATTAAGGATGTAGAAGTAACCTAATCCTGTTGCTGCCCCCTGAATTCTGAAAGTAATAGGTTCACTGTTATCCGTAGTTGGAAACTTGGTTGTAATTGTCTGAGAGCTATTTTTCTGGTTTCCTTCTCCAATCTCTCCTGATTCTACAGTATTAATCCCAACATAAATGTTATATCGAATTGCAGGATGAATTACTGATCCTATACACCCATAATTCACCTGAACTTCCACAATCTGTTCTGGATTACTAACTTGGGATTTCAATACTGATAAATCAAATGAGTGGTCAAATTCTTTGTTGTTCCATTCGTACCAATCATATGCATTATGTGGAAGAATATCTTGATTATTTAGACCATTAATAGTTAAATGAATGTTGGACAAAATTATCTCATCAACACACATTGCAACAGAAAAATGGATTTCCAATAAATTCATTCCAGAATTGAGTTTAGATAAGAAACTTGTTGATGTATACTCATTTTCTTGAAACTCTTGCGTGCATACTATCTGATTGTTGATTTCAACGTTAAAATATTGTTCAAGAGCTGAGAAATCATTTGCTAAAAAAGACAAGGATAGATTAAGTTTATCATAATTCAAAGAATTATTGAAAATAGCAGAAACACTTCTTGTTCTTGTAGCTATGCTATATCCCATAAATTTAATCCAGTTAGGAAATAGGGGGAGAGAAGAAGGAGTTGCGGTTAGTTGTTGAGGTAAAATTTTCTCTATTGTTGTTTGAGAAGTGATGTGTAATGATCCAGATTGATAGAAATGAGAGGTTTGTGCTTCACAAGTAATGGTAATCTTCTTTTTACCAGTAAAAGCTTCAGGAAAAGAAAAGATTTGAGAAAAATTGTAATTTAGAGTATCTTGGAACAGCTTTTCTATTGTGAACCTAATCTCTGTTTGTTCAATTTTGAATATTACATCTATTCCATAAGAATTAGTTTTTTCACCTGAGGTAAAGAAAAACATGGTTAAGACATTGAAAGTATCTAACTCTAAATCAAGTTCAGCAGTAAAATATTGTTTTGTGAATGTGTAATTATAGTTATAGACAATTTCGGGAAAAGAAGATGGAGAAAGAGTACTCTGAATCGAGATGTCTGTTTGAGAAAATGAACTTATGTAAGTTAAGAGCATTAAGCTAGTAATTATAACTATCAGATAGAGTCTTTCTCTGCTTTTTACCATGTCTATAACGTATATTTTTAATTTGATTTATAAAGGTGAGAAAAAACATCAATAGCTACGATTTGTTGAGTTTGACTGTTCTAATTATTCCTATAAGTACCCAGCCTAAGAAAAACAGCACAACTGTTATCAATAATAATCTTGGACTTGAAACTTTAGAGAATGGCAGAAATCTTTTTATATCTTCTTTCTATTAAATATAGCAATTTCAAAATTCAGAAGGAAGGTGATGTTTATCAAATATGTAAAGATTTCAGCAATATTTCTATTTTTTGTGATATGTTTATCTCCTATCCCAATTTGTCCTGATATTTCTCAAATCCTCTCCTTTAATGGTTATCCAACTACAAAAGTGCCAAATCCCTCCTCGAAAGTAGGAGATCTTCAAGATACAGCCTATACACATACAGGAGCAGACTGTGTAGTAGATTACTATGGTATTCACATTGATGATGATGTTACAATAGTTGTGATTGATTACGGTCTCAGTAGTGATTATTGGGAGTTTTTAGAAGATAATTCTATTGCAAATATTGATATTATAGGCTTTCTTACTGAAGATTATGATGAATCTACAGTAAAATGGATTACGAATCGAAACGATCCCTATTTAGATGATCAGTTTTACACTAATCATGGATTGCATGTTTGTTCTGTAATTGCTTCAATAGCAAGGGATGTTGAAGTAATCTTCATAGATTTGGAAAAAAGTTATGATCCATATGGATTTGAGTATGCTGATTACAAACTTTGGGAATGGATTGATGATCATCAGTCTACATATGATATTGATATTGTAACAACATCTATATCTACTTCAAGTAATTTCAAAACAACAGCTATTGAACAGATCTGGGATAATTTGATTAGTAATGGAGTAATAATGCTTTCAGCAGCTGGAAATAATGGAAACTATAAAAATTACTATATCTATAGTTATATGATGTACCCACAGTATTATTCAGAATGGTATTGTGTAGGCTCAATAAACCATGAAACTCGAGAATCTGGTCAAAAACCAGGTAATAAAGACGAATTATCAAGTTTTTCATCATGGTATGAAGATGATGAAACAGATAATCACATTGTAAATTGGTTAGATCCAGGTAACGGCATTCCTATTCTTAAAACTGACCCTGTAACATACACCTTAAAATGGTACTATGCATGGGGAACGAGTTTTAGTACTCCTTATTTAGCAGCCATCATAGCTTTAGTTATAACAGGATATCACAGTGGTATTGGATCTTCAACAGATCCATCTGTTCAAAAGGTTATTGATATCTTAATGTATGCTAGTTCTAGAAGTACTTTTCACGTGAAATTGGGATATGGGTATGTTGATGCTTACTTAGCATATGGCAGAGCATATACGGAGGGGAGACTAGCAAGGTAATAGTTATATGTGTCAATACATATCTATTATTTAAGATTCCAAACTAAAAAACAATAAGAAGGAGAAGAAGATTATGATCAAAAAATTAAGTAATTTAATGGTTTTTGTTCTACTTTCTTTTATACTCCTATTTCCCGTTGGTTTAGTTTTAACAGATCAACCTGTAATTGCTTCTAGAATCTCTCAAATCACAGAAATTTCAGTAATTACTGATTCTAGTTATGATAAACCCAATAATACACTTTTTAGAATCAATGTTTCAGTAGAAATTTTGAATAGAAATAGTGAGAATTTTACCGTATATGAGAACGCAGATTATGATCCAAAGATTCTAATTAATGCTTCCTTTGTTAATCAAACGTTAGGATTAGAACCCATAATTATTTGTTCTAATGCTGGAACTGAGTATACTTATCCACCAGCTATTACTAAGGAATATGAAAGCATTAAATTCTTTATTAATCAATCAGATTTGTCTTGTCTCCCAGACGGCAACTATACAATCATTAGACCCATCAATACTGCTTTTAACTCTGGAATGGGTGAATCTGCTGAAATATTACCTACTTTGATTCAAGTTACTTCTGGAATTGTGAATATCACTTATACTCTGTTTGACTACTATCCTACAGAACAAACAGATTTCACTATTATCTTACCTCTATCAATACTTATGCTAACACTCTTAGTAATCCATAAGAATAGAAAGAGAAAACGATAAATGGTAATAAACTACAGTTAATTATCAATTTATAACTTCAATAATCTTGTCTTTATTTCGTTTTTCTATCCTTTTTCTTTTATAGTTATATCGAAACCAAGCTGATAACCACATAAACACTAGCGTGATAATACAGAGACATAATAATAGTGAGAAAAATGTATTTTTTGATAATCCATGATAATTTTCTTAGTTAATATTATTCGATTTTATTAAATGAGAAGATTAAAACCATCTGTAACTACTTCAAGAAATCAATTATACTAATTCATTGAGATATGATTTCATAATAGAAGATAGAGAAAAACTAGGGGATCTTAATTTCCCCATTTTTCAAGAGCTCTTGCTAATTCAACATGCTCTTTAGAATATTCTTCTAAAGAAATACCTTTAAGTGTAGCATCTAGAGCTTGCCTCATTGCCATTGCACCCTTTCTTGTACCGTCAGGGTGGCCGTGGATGCCACCACCAGCTTGGATTATCAAGTTGTTACCACCGTGTTTAACTAGATTGGGTATTTTAGCAGGGTACAAACCCCCTGATGCAACAGGGAAGGTTTGCTTAAATTCATAGAACTGATTTAACAAAGCACCCTTTAAGTGGGGAGCTTCTGCTTCAATTTCTGCCATTTTACCTTGACCATACGATCCTATGTGAAGTTGATCACCACCTACCATACGGATTATTTTTGCAACAGGTAACATAGATATACCGTGTCTCTGGTTGCGAGTAAAAGCTGCATGCATAGTTCTATGAACATGAATGGGCAACTTCACACTTGGATCAGCTGCCATTTGGGCTAGTTCTTGAAATCCAGTAAGGATAACATCTATCATCAAGCATTTTGCCCCATTATCAACAGCTTCCTCTATCCTTCTCCACATGACATCATGCTTTGCAGTTACATTCACAGCGTGGATTACAGTTCTTCCTGTTTCTTCCTTCACTTGATCCATCTTTTCTAATACTGCAACGGTTCTATCTGCTATTGGGCAGAAAGGTTGGTTACTTAGATTTTCATCATCTTTGATAAAATCTACACCACCAATAGCCGCTTCATAAGCTACTTGAGCCCATTCTTTTGCTGTTAATCCCATCTTTGGTTTAACTATTGTTCCTAAATGAGGACGATTTGGAAATTCACCTTTGTCAGTACCTAAGATTTTACGTACTCCTTGTACTCCAAATTTTGGTCCTGGGAAGTTTTCTGTAACACTTCTGGGAAATTCTACATCAACCCATCGTATATTGCGAAGTGCTCCTAAACCAAAAAGATTACCTGCTAGCATGGACAGGATGCTAGTAATCCCTGCTTCTGTATCAAATGTCTCTGTCTTAAATCCAATTAATACTTCTCCACTTTGATACCCTTCGTGGTCGCCAATAACCTTGGTATCTAGAATCTCAGCTCTTAATCTGGGAATAATATCTATCTCTGTGTTTTCAATTGTAGTAAGTTTGGTCCATGTACCAACGCTTTCTTCGTCCGCGATATCCTCTCCTGCTTGTTCCACGGACTTTACATGCTCTACATAATAACGAGCAACTAGTAATTCTTTATATTTATCTTTCATATTTGTCACCAAAATTAATCATAAATGTTCTATGTATCCTCACTGATTATCATAAAAGGATACTTCTCTTTAATTATCATATAAACTATTGAAGGTGAAAAAACACCTGATTCTGTTATTATGCCATCAATCAAGTCGGAAGAAACAGTTTCGAACGCAGGGTTTAGAAAATTTAATCCCTCTGGAGGATTTTCCCAAATCTCTGTTCCTGCTCTCATTTCTATTTCTGATAGTTTGCCAATACTTGTTTCAGGATCATATTTTAGGAGATTAATCGCTGTATAAAATGGTATATCCATTTCTTTAGCAGCAAGAGCTAATAAACGTGTCCCAATTTTATTAATGACTGTACCTTGACTTGTAATTGCATCTGCCCCTGTAATTATGATGTCAACATCATGCCTATTCAAAACCCATCTCATTGCACTATCAACAACTTGAGTAGTTGTAATCCCTGCTTCAACTAATTCTTTAGCAGTAATTCGTCCTTGATATAGGGGGCGAGTTTCAGTACAGAAAACTCGTATGTCTTTGCCTTGATTATGTGCTTCTAGAATGACCCCAGTAGATAAAGAAGAATGACAATGGGTCATGATAGTACTTCCTGGTTTAATTCTGTGGGAACCATAGGAAATAACCTTACTTTTCGATTCTTTGAGTAGGTTAACATACTCTTGAGTAAAAGAGTTAGCGATTTCTTTGGCTTCTTGAACAGAATTTGCTTTTTCATGTAGATTATAAACAACATATCTCAAACCGTTTCGAAGAGCAGGTTCAGTAGCTCTGGCTGTAGCTAAAATGTATCTAGCTTTTTCCAGTTCCTCAAAGAGATTATCTAATGAGGAAACTTCAAGACGAGTAGCTAATGAAGCAAAGGCTTTTACTCCCTCAATTGCGATATTTGTAGCTCCTTGAATTCGTAAGGTTCGTATATCCTCAACAACTTGTTGAAATGCTGAATCCAATGTAATTCACCTATTAGGTATTTTATATATCTTAAAGATAATAACATCAATATAAAACCCGTTTATAAAGACTTGTGGTTAGAACAACTTTTCAACTAGGTTTTGCGAAATAAGTTTCCTAGTTCATGAGCCCATTCCTTGACTTTTTCCAAATTTCTAGTGTCATAACCAAAACTTGGCATTTTTTTCGTTGTTTGCATATACCAAATATGAGGGATTTTTGCTCTTGGCACTCTCCCTCCAAAGGCTTTCATTGAAACTGGTTTTACTTTTGGATGTTTCTCTAAGACCTCTTCAATGAAAACTCGATGTGCTTGATTGTAGAGTTTTTCTTCTCCAGCGAAACCTGCACATACGAAAACAGCAACATTTTTGTTTGTAAAATCATTTCTAAGAAATTCCTCAGCGCTTTTTCCCCACTTTCCATGGAAAATGCAACTTCCAATAATTATGTTTTCGTAATCAGAAGAATCAGGAGTAATTTTATTCTCTTCCAACTGATATATATCAACTTGAAATCCATAATCCTTCTCAAGAGTATCTGCAATTAAAGAAGCAGCTTCTCTTGTTGCCCCATATAATGTTTGATATGAAACCAAAACTTTACTCATAAGACCACTTAATAGCTAATTTTACGAAAAATAGTTTTAACCTTTAGCATTGAACAAAAGTGGTGGGGCACGGCGGATTCGAACTAGAATTAATTAAGCACTTATAACTGCTTGAATTTTGGTATTTTACTGAAGAAAATAGGATGCATGATCTGTCATATATTTCTCAGTTTCTTGAGCTTTATCTTTTTTTCAAAACCTTTTCTGTAATGAAACAACTATTTCTGATTTCTCAGCGATTTTTTCATCATGAGTAGCTAAAATCAATATTTTGTCCT
>DXJF01000002.1 GCA_019057375.1 Candidatus Heimdallarchaeota archaeon | reverse complement strand
TCATTTGTTCTTCCAATTGTTCATACTTTAGATGAAACTTCTCTTGCTAATGTTTTTCTCTCAATGTTACTATCTCATATCATCTTCTTTCCTTTATTTGTCTTTATTTACCAAAAAATGATAAACAAAAAACTAGTCCCAACTGAAACATTTAATTTTAAAGAATTTATGAAGGAAGACGGGGAGGTTGATATGGAAAAGTGGAAATCAAGAACATGGGGGAAAAAACCATATACCTTTAATTGGGAGGAAGAAGAGGTATTTCCAATTACATGTTTTTCATGTGGTTCTATTATATCAAGCGATTTAACTGCTTGTCCAATATGTGATGCGGATTTAGTCAAGGAAATTGAGGAAATTGATACTGAATATTCAGCTGAAAATACTGAAGAGGATAATGATCTAGACATTGTTAATGACAATAATTCTGAAGAAGAAAAAAACAATTCTTAAATTAGACCAGATAATTACTTCATCTACTAACTCCGAGTATAATACCTGCTGTAATCATACCCAGAACTAAAATTAATAAGAATCCAGAGAAGAAACCATTACGTAATCTTGTGATTCTCAAGCAACTAGGGCACAAAATTATTTCTTCTTGCTGGTGTTTTTGTGATTGAAACATTGCTGTTAATGCATTTGTTTGCCAGTAAGTTTTAGAGCATTCGTCACAAATAGGAAGCTTACACCTATTACATTCATTGACTGCAGTATATTTTGTATGAATATAACATGTACTTTCTGACATTTTAATCACTTTATTGCCTCAGCCAAAAGTCGATCATCAGTGATCAGGTCGTTGCAACTACATCATTGGCAAATAAGGATTATTTTGTGAATTTTAAAGAATTCCTATTGCGATGAAACTAGTGAAACAATTTTATCCACTACAAGTTCTCGAAGTTTTTTTATTGTATTTTCACCTTTGATTGTCCCAATCAAAGGTAATTTACGTACTTTAGTTTCGTTAATGAGGAGTTCATGAATCTTTCTGATATTCTCGAAATGATTGAGTAAATCTTCCTTTTCTTGAGTATATTGAGAACTTAGGTTTTCTCTATGCATCTCAGGATCTGGAACAGCAATTGTGATGTAAAGCACATTTGGTTTATTTAGAATTATTTCATCAAAGAATGCTGGTAGTAAATGTTCTCCTTCTACTATAATCGATACTGACTCTTTTTCTGCCCTCGATAAAATTGCATCAACGCCTATGTTAACTAGTTTTGAGTGATTCTCAAATCCTAGAAGTACTTCATCAAACCGACTGCTGTAAATCGGTCGAAGAGTCTGATAAGCCCTATAGGATGAAGAATGAAGCTCAGGCATCACATCTGCTGAAAGAACCTTTCTTAAAACATCGCGAACTACTTGAGTTCCTATAACATGTTGAATGCCTAAGTCTCCAGCAATTTGTCTGGAAAGAGTGCTTTTTCCAGCACCAATTGCACCTGATATAAGAATCCACAGAGGAATATTAGAATCTCTCCACTGTTCAATCATCAAATATTTTTTGCCAACACTTACATCTTGTGAGTTAGTTAAATGAGAAGAAACAATTTCATCTAGTTTCTGTTTACTAATAGTTTCTTTTTTTAGATCTGTTAAATCATTATAAATTTGAATCGAGAATTCATAACCTTCTGAGAGTGAAAAACCAATCATTCTTAGTTTTTGGGCTAGAATCCCTCTAGAAAATAACTGCTTTGTTTTTCCTTGAATATAGATTTGAGGTTCTTTCTCCATTTCTTATCACAGCAAATTAACTTTAAAGAAAAGTATAATTAAACTGTTAAAAAGTTAACTTTTTAGATAAGATTGTTATTATTATTTTTAATGACTAGTAATAATTCCAGAGGTTTTCTTAGAATTAAAACGAAGAAAGACAAGTATGAGTATTTCTCAAAAGGTATATTGTCTTCATCATTGTATTCTATTGGAATTGGTGCTAATCTTGCTTTAGAGGTAGCAGATCAAGTTGAAAAAGAAATTAGTTCAGCTTCCGAAACACCCTCTAAGAAAAAATTGATTAAAATTATAACTTCAGCAATTGAAAAAATAGACAAACGTTTAGCTGAGAGATATATAGTTTTTGAAGGAGAGGAGAAATACAAACCCATCATTGTATTATTAGCTGGAGTCCCTGGAATTGGTAAAAGCACTCTATCTGTAGATCTGTCAAAGAGACTTGAAATAACAAACATAATTGGGACAGATATGGTTAGAGAGATTCTTAGACAGACAATTTCATCAAATCTAATACCTGAATTACATAGTAGTAGCTATGAAGCTTACAAGTACTTGAAGCCCACTCTAAATCCAATCTTACGACAATCAATAGTGGGGTATGAAGAACAATGCAGGCATGTGATTGTTGGTGTTGAGGCTGCTATTCAATCAGCTTTGTACTCTAGAGAAAACACAATTATTGAAGGGGTTCATCTCGCACCCAATATTCTAATTCGTTCAGTTCTTGAAGAATCACATGTAATTATGATCCTTTTTTATCTTGAAAATGAAGAAGAACATCTGAGAAGAATTAAATCAAGAGGTTCAGAAGTCATACAAAGAGGTGCAGACAGATATCTTCGCTCTTTTCAGGAGATAAGAAATATCCAAACTTATCTTGTCGAGGAAGCAAATAAACTCAATATCCCTATCATAGAGACTTCTGATAGTGCAAGTGCTATTGAAAAAATGATGGACATTGTCTGGGAGAGAATTTTATTTCTTGAAAATAAGGAAAAGGAGTAAAAAGCAATTTTAGTATGTGCTTTTTACTTTACATTTCAAACTAGGAATTAGCGGTAATTCTATTTCAAAACCGACTACAGGTACCCAAATCTGATTGTTCTCAAGTATACTTGGATGAATTTCTCCTATAATTCCACATTCTTTGTTCTCTATTATAATCTGCCCACATCTTCCTTCAGTAAATGAAGGATGATTAACTTGTCTTATTTCATAGTCAGTATTTAATAAAGATAAAAGTTGATTTAATCTTTTATGGACATCTTCAAAACTAGCATCTGCGTCGGCACAAAGAAAAGCAGCATTGCTCTGTGTGATAACCTTTTTGTCAATTAATTTTACAATTTCTCCTACTTCAAAAAGCATCTGCGGGTAAGTTTCATGTGTATTTTTAGAAAGAACATTAATCAAAAGTGGATAGATCATTTTACGCATAACACTATAGGTGGATGTAACAGGATTCTCAATTTTTACATAATCTTGATTGTCAATATTTACTCTAGTAGTTAGAATTTCAGGGTCAGTAAGAATGTTTGTAAGTACCTCAGTTCCTCCTGCCCCTACAAGTATATTTCGTACCAAATTCTCGCTTTCAGTTTCAGGTAAAAGCCCTCCAGTGGTGAGAACCTTCCATTTTGTTGGATCAATTTTGTTATAGTCTAAAGCAATTGCTAATTCTTCAGCTATATCGACCCAGTGGAGAATATCTTTTCTGTAAGGAGGAATTTCAATGGTTAAAATGTTGCCATCAATTGAATTGCAATTGAATCTCCTTTTTGCAATTAACTTTGCAGCATCTTTTGGTTTAATTTTTGTTCCAAGATATTTGTTTACTATATCTAGGTTAATTTCAATCTCCTCTTTATCAAAAAGGGGAGTTATCACACTCTCATTGTAAATATCTTGCGGGTATTCTATTTTGACACTATAAATTTCAGCACCATGAGTTACCAAAACCTGACATAATATGTTCAAAACCACATTTACTGTTTCAAAATTGGTTCCAGTTACTTCTATTAAACTGCCAGTAGTTTCTTCTGTAATTTTACCTACGTCATTGCTGTTAATTACAGGTGGTAAGGATAATGTTGTGCCATCTGCAGAAAGAAGAATCGGATAATGACCGTATTCTTTAACGATATGACCAAATTCCCTTCCTTTTTCATGTTCTTCCAATATTCTATCTAAGGACATCTTTTCTGTTTGTTCAAGTGGGATAAATTCATGGGTTTCTTCTATCACTTTATATTCAATTGGACTCTTTATCATCGAGAGATTATAGAAACCTATAGAAGATCTTTTTCTTCGTCTCCCATAAGAGTAATCAATCTTTTCAGAGAGTTGCATAATTTGTTTAATATAATAATCTGTTAGGGAGATGTTTTTTGCAATTGCACAAGCTATGTAGGGTCTTGTAGAAGCTAGCTGTGGATCTACTTTCACCACATAACCACTTTCTTTCACTTCATATTCTGGGATGCCACTCTCTTCCTCAAGAATGCCTTTTATCTCTCTTATCATTCCTTCAGGTGACCAAAGATCAGGTCGATTACTGGTCTTAATGTCAATCACAAGCATATCTTCTTCTTCGATATATTGATCGATTTCTGATTTAGCAAATGAAAGTAAATCTTCCAGTTGCTCAATTGATAATTGCTTACCTAACATTTCTTGCATTTCTTTATAACTTGCTTTTATTGATACCATCTGTTTAACCTCTCGACATCTTAGCTGTTCTCAACCAGTCAAACTTATGACTGAATAGTTCCCTTATGTCCGTAATTCCATTTTTAACCATAAACAGTCTTTCTATCCCTAAACCCCAAGCTATGACTGGAGCTTCAATTCCAAAAGGTTTTGTTACTTCAGGTCTGAAAATCCCTGCTCCTCCGAATTCAATCCACCCTAGGTTTGGATCAAGAACATCAAGTTCTACAGAAGGTTCTGTAAAAGGATAATAATCAGGTTTAAATTTAAAATTTTCATTTTCAGCTATATCTACTGCAAATGCCTTTAAAATACCTAATAAATCTCTGAATGTTATAGACGGATCCACAACAATTCCTTCAACTTGAGTAAATTCAGAGAGATGTGTTACATCTACAGTATCGGGCCTATAGCAACGAGATATTGAGAAATATTTAGATGGAACTTCTAAATCTACTAAGGTTCTAGCACTAATAGATGTTCCATGAGCACGTAGAACTAAGTGAGCACTTTTTAATGGGTCCCACTTATATCGCCAACCCTTACTTCCAGTATCATAACCATTTTCATGAGCTTTTTTCACATTTTCTACATAGTCTGCTTTTGGCAATTTGCCTTGTTTTGGGTTTGATACTTGATATACATCAGACCACTCTCTTGCAGAATGATTTTGAGCTTGAAATAAAGCATCAAAGTTCCAAAATTCTAATTCAACTACTGGGCCTCTCATCTCCTTAAAACCCAGTGCACACAGCTTCTGTTTAACTTCATCAAGAAACTCAGCATAGGGTTGTTTTCTCCCGCCATAGAAAGTAGGGGGGGAAGCCTTTAGATTATATTCCCTTAGCCTAGTATCTCGCCAAGAACCATCTCTAATCATTTCAGGTGTTAATCTACTTACTTCACTCATTTTTTGAATGGATGAAGACATTTGCTTGTAAGGAATTAGTATTTCTAAAAGAATATCTTTAACTTCTTCAAAAGAAGCTAAATTTCTTTGAAGTAATATTTCGTTGAAATCACTTGTGTCTGCTGTTTCACCTGACAAGAGTTGTTCTAAGATTATTTGAAGCTTTTTGTTAACTTCTTTTTTCTTGTCGATTATGCTGATTTGATCCTTGTCTATCTTAATCAAGCCTTGTTTCTTCAAAAGACCGACGCCAGCGTTCATCTCTTTATTTTCTGCTTTCACCAATTTTGAAAGGTCAGCAAAAGAAACGCTTACTTTCTCTTTAAGAATCTTAGCAATTCGTCTTTCTACTAATTGATTTTCAGCAGCTTCTTTTCCGTTATTTGTAAGAGATATTTGATGACTTACAATTTCAAGACGAGAAATTAATTCATTAGTAACTAGAAAACCAAGGTAATATTCTAATTTTCCACGATCTAATTTTGTCTGTTTCTCTAATCCTCTGATTGAAATATTACTATTTTCATCGATTATCTGATAAATCTTTACAGCTTCAGAGGGTAAAGATATTTTTTTCTCTAAATTACTCATTGTTCACATTTCCTATCGCCATAGTTTAAAAAAATAGTTACTACTAACTTAGTTATAATTGGAGGATCAGAGGGAGTTAATGAAATTCCAAGTTACGCTACGTCCCTATCAGGTTTTTGTATTACAAAAACCAAAAAAATATTTAAAACTTTCGAGGGCAAGCTTAGAGATTCAAATACCCTTAGAGGCTCTTTAATAGTTGAAATCCTCATCTTCATTGAGATTGTCCATCTTTTCTTCATCATCTTCATCGAAATCTTCATCTTCGGTTTCTTCGTGGAAGCTATCAAGAACATCATTATAATCCATGAGACTATCTAAATCATCTTCAGCTCCAATCTCTAATTCCAATATCCAACCATTTTCATAGGGGCTTTCATTCAGTATTTCTGGATCTTGCCTTATTTCCATATTTATTTCATCGATTGTTCCACTAATTGGTGAGTGAATACTAAATGTATCTTCAATAGAATCTATCGAGACGATTTCTTCGTCTTTTTCAACATATATCCCTTTTTCAGGCAAACTAATAGATATGATATCATCAAGTACATGTTGACCATAATCGGTTAATCCTATTCTAAAGATACCTCTACCTCTATCTTCTACCCACACGAATGTTGAATAGTACAAGTGACTTTCTGGGAATCTGAAGTTTCGTTTCATTTCAGTCAAGTCAATCGTTTCTAATCCATTTTTGAAGTTTTCCTTATTTATCTTTTTCCAAGAACTCAAAATAAGGGGTCAAAAAATCAAAAAAAACGAGAAAAAAAGGTAATGAGAAGATTTATCTTAATCTCTTTCTCAGTAAGTATTTTCCATCAATCAGATTGAATATTACTGACAGTGTTTCTTCTATAGGAGTTTTGTTAAAGTATTCAAGTGCCACACTTATTGTAACTTCTTTATAATCTTTGATAAAATTGAATATTTTCTGATCTAAAGAATTTAAATTTGTAACTTCTTTTTCTTTTATGGTATTTACAGATAGAGGATGTAATGTCCATACAAAAAGCTCCTCACTAAGGGTATCAACAATTTGTTTAGAATTATTGGAGAACTCATCTGTTACACCACTCCAATCATGCAAGACTGACTGGAATCGTTTCTCAAACCAGTCAACAAAATTAGCGAGACCAGTTTCTACATCAATCGAAATCCCACTTGTACTGAAGAGATAAGCGCAAATACAATCTTTTGAAGCACTAGATACTACAAATTGACCATAGTCAAGCTTTCTTATTGCTCCAGTTTGCCCGCCACTTATTTCGCTTCCCATACCAGAAACTGCTTGAAGGAAACCTGTAACTAATGAAGAATCAACTGTAATTTCACCACCAAGATCCCATTCGTAAATAGGCAACCCAGTTTCATTATGTACAACTATGACTTTTCTCATAGAAATAACACTTGTAAGTATTTTCGAAATTTTATCTAAGTAACCACGTTTCTTTGCTTTTCTCCTTTGTCTTCTTGGTCTTACTACCGCGAAGTATATTGTTAATGAAATGAATATTACAGCAATCACTGCTAAAGCAGCAGCCATGTAAGGTGTATATTCACTAAATAGGTAGGCTATAAGATTCTTGAATTGAGCTGATTCAGTTACAGTGGATTGTGAAATAGTTGTTTCAGAATTGATTACAGATTGGCTTGTAGGAGTATACGATGCTGAATATGAAACTTTAGTTACACGCCAAGGAACCAAAATCTCACTAGTGAGAGCTACATAAAGACCTGGTTGAATTTGTTGAAATTCTGCTAGTATTGAATATTCTATCGTAGTTCCATTAGCAAAAGTAAATACATAAGTTATCACAACAAAGTCTCCATCTGGTGTTGAAAAGAACTTGATATTATCACTCGATAATGCAGTTAGTAAGTCAATATTGGAATTATTTAATGTTACTCTGAATTGAATAGTACTTAGTTGTCTCATATCTCCTACAATTTCTACTGATATTTCATGGGTTATTTTTTCATAAACACCTATGTTTATATTCCATGTTTGATTTTCAAAACCATGTTTGAAGAAGATAAGCTCTATGGTGAAGTTCTTCCCAGCTATCAGAGATTCATCGAAATAAACAAGAATCACATAACTATTGGTTCTTTGAGAATAGGTAACTGATAGAATTTCAGCTGTGGTACCATTAATAATATTATAATCCAACTCCGCTCCAGAGATGAAATCTCCTTCTTCAGTCTCATAGATGATTGTAAATTCAGCATCTTCATCTGCATAAATATTATCTACATTTTGAGAAGTAGGGTCAATGTCTGTAGGATGGGACGCAACTGTTATCGTGATAATCCAAGTTTGATTCTCAAAACCATGTTTATAGAAAGTAAGCTCTATTAGGTAACTCTTAATTGGAACGATACTATTGTTAATGTAAACATAAACAACATATGCATCAAGTATTTGAGTTAGAACAACATTTTCTATTTCTGCTGATGTACCATTAATGAGAGTGTAACTGAGTTCAGCACCACTGACGAAGGTATCTTCAACCGTCTCATAGATGACTGTGAAT
>DXJF01000067.1 GCA_019057375.1 Candidatus Heimdallarchaeota archaeon | reverse complement strand
GCAAAGAACATGTTAGTAAAACTTTTTTTCCATTTACTTCAATAGTATCCTTTTCTGCGATAATTTTGGTTCTTGAGTAATGATCTTTAGGCATTTTTGATGGATAAGGTAGGGTTTCATCACCATACACGATAGGTTTCTTTCCATCTACAACAACATCTAAAGTGCTTGTATAAATCAGTCTAGGAATATTAAATTTGAGGCATGTGTCAATTACATTTTGATTTCCTTTTACATTGACATCATCAAACATCTGACTAGGTGTTCTAGGATTCCATACTGTTGCAGCTGTTTGAAAAACAGTATCTATTCCCTCACAAGCTTTTTCCACATCTTCTAGATTTCTAATGTCACCGATTATAGAATCTATTCCGTTCGCACTGATTGGTTCTAAATCGAGAACTCTTACAAAATGTCCTTGAAGATGAAGCTGTGAAACAATCTCAAAACCTAGCATTCCTGCTCCACCTATAACTAAACATTTTCCTAAATCTTCTTCTTGCTCTGTCATCTTTTTACTCTCCTACCAAGAAACAGTAATTGCTTGTTCTGGACATGCTTCAACACATTTCATACAACGTGTACAAAGTGAGGGATACAATGGCGTAATTCTCCAAATCTGCGGATTGAATTGGTTGTCATTTTCGAATTTCTCAAGAGTTTGATGTATTAGAAATAGAGCTGGATCACAAACTTTCATGCAAATAGCACATTCTCTCGGATCGATTTTATTACCATCTCCACAAGTGGCATAATCTATCTTGATTTTCGTTTTACCCAAAATATTATCCCCTCAATACTTTCCAACCAGAATTGGAACTTCTTTTCTCTCGATAATGCTTAAAGCATCAAATCTACAAGCATGAACGCAAACACCGCAGCCATAACAACTCTCTTGATCAATCTCTACTCTTTGTGTAATTTCATTAAAACTTATAGCTCCAAACTGACACATTGTCAAACATCTCTTACATCCCTGACAGTTGTTTGGATTGTTCTGGACAACATATTCTGCCTTGAAAATAGAATTAATCCCAAAATCTACTCGAGGTCTGAATCCTGCACACTCAGGTGTTTGGCATGCACACAGATTATTGATGTATGGAAAAGCTCCATACCAGATTGTGCCTATGTATCCTTTTTTATTGAATTCTGTAAACTTTTCAATAGCTTCTTCTTTTGTTAGTCTATATTTACTATCTTCAGGCTCAGGAATAAAACGTGGCAACTTATCTATTATGTCACTCATAACACCGAAGTTGATACAACAAGCTTCTTTCTCAGCTCTTGCCATAAACCTACACATGCAATATTTCATGATGATTGTATTTTCGTCTACACAGTTTTCCAAAATGGCGATTGCGTCATCAAGAGGGACAACCTGACCTATATGGCCTTCAGCTTGAAAGGGATTGAATTTAGGTTTTTTTGAATGCAACATTTTCTCTGCAAAATGTTTTACAATTCTTCCAATAATTGGCATTTTAATTTTGTAACCCAATCCTTCTGCACTAAATCCTGCCAGCTTCCTTACTTGCATTGCCTCAAAGGTTTTGTACTGTTCAAGCAAAAACTCCTTGAGAAATTCCTCATCAACGTTTATGTCATCTAATACTTCAGTAGTATAATTTCTAGCATTCAAGTACCATTTTCCAGCTGTTCCATGTTCTAAACAATGATCACACATCAATCATCACAAAATTAAGATTTCTTTCTTCAAAATTGAGAAAAGCAGTATATAAAATTTAAGCCATCAAACCCTCCTTAAAAATAGAAATATAATTATAAATACGTGGAAATGTTTGGTTTAATTCATACTAGCTGAAGCGTTTCTATAGTTCTTTTTACTGCTAGAGTAGTAATGTTCAACTTCTCTGCTATTTGCTTAGGTGTAATTGCCAGTTTAACAGATTTTTCAATTTCCTTCAAATTTTTCAAAACTCCCCTAACTGTAAAAACAGAAAGCTCTAGTTTTTCCGCAATTTCCTCTATTGTTTTTCCTTGTTTGTGATAAACGTAGATTTCTTTATATTTGGCAATAGTTAAACCAAATTCGTATAAGATGTCAATAACATCTAGAATGTAAAGGTTATATTTCATGGAAATATCGTGAATGGATTTGCCTTCTAATCTATCTCTAACAATGTCTGGAAGACTCTCAATTTTCTTTGTCTTTTGCCTTACAGCTGTTACATTTACAGTTGAATTACGGATTAGTTTGTTAAGTTGCTTCACATCATTTAAACCAAGATAGATTGATATAGCTTCATTATCATAACCTCTATTCTTCATTTGGATATAGTTGGCAATGCGTACTGTTTCTCTATCTTTCCTATTTCGAATGAAACCTCTATCTTCTAGAACTTTTCTAACTGTGTAATATGTCAATCCCAGCTCTTTAGCTATCTCGTGTTTTGATTTACCTCGATTAAAAAGATCTTCAATATCTTCATGCTTGAATTTATGATAATCTGCAATTGTACGGGTTTCAATTCCATTTTCTTTGAGAACTCTTGAAACTGTGTGCCTATTCAGTTCAAGTTCTATAGCAATCTCATATGTAGAAAGGCCATCCTCATACATTTCTACTATTAGTGCGTCTCTTTCATTTAGTGGAACGTCCCCTAACATAACTGGAATATTTTCCTCCAATAGAGCTTCTTCTCCTTGATTGATAGGTTCCATTTTAATCAACTTTGAAATTTTCCACTAAGGAGCTATAACAATATAGCTTTGTATGTACTTTATATTGAAACATGGTAATAAAAATATTTTTACTTACTTCTAATCATTGGAATGGTTTAGCTAATGTGGAGAGAATGAGAGTTTCACAAGTTGTAATTATGATATGCACCCAGTTGATTATTTCCATATAAACAATATTCTGTTGTATTTTTTATTGCTGCTTTATTAGTACACTTTTCATAAAAACAACAAATCTTGAAACTGATGAAACAGCAGCAGAATAAGTAAAGCTACCTTTTTTTACTTTTTTTTCTTTTTTAAAGATTGAACTTCAACATATTTAAATGTCATATGATGTTATGTCTAACTGTCTGTTAAGAAGTTCTCAGGATGTGATAAACTGACTACTGATCAAGAAGCAGTAAGCTTCTTTCTAGAATATAAACCAAAGTACAAAATCTTTCATGAACTTATGAATAGAAGAATGAGCAATGTCCTTCTTGTTTCTAGTATTTATGATAGTTTTATGCTCGAAGAGGATGGTCGATTATCTGATCAAATTTATGAAGAATTTCAAAATCTCAATCTTCGAACTCTACCAAGAATTACTCGTGTATCTTCTGCTAATGAAGCCTTGGATCTGCTAGAAGAGAAAAAATTTGATTTAGTTATTACCATGAGACGATTAGGTGATATGGATGCTTTTTCTTTTGGAGCAAATGTTAAAGAAATCCAAGATATTCCTGTAATTCTTCTATTAAATAGTGTTGTAGAAATCAAGTATCTTCCAGAATTTAGTAAACGAAAAGGTATAGATAGAGTCTTTGTTTGGAATGGAGATAGTAAAATTTTCATTGCTATTATCAAACATCTTGAGGATAAACTTAATGCAGATTTCGATACAAATGCTGGTAATGTAAGAGTTTTTATCTTCGTTGATGATTCGATTAGGTTCTATTCTCTAATGCTTCCAGAAGTTTATGGAGAAATTATGAGACAAACTCATCGGTTAATTACTGAAGGTACAAATGATTATCAGGATTTACTCAAGATGCGGGTAAGACCAAAAATTCTGCTTGCAGAGAATTATGAAGAAGCTATGTCATATTATGAACGCTATAAAGAATACGTAATGGGTGTTATCTCAGATATCGAGTTTCCTCTTGATGGAGAACTCAACAAAAATGCTGGATTTCTCTTCGCAGAGAGAATAAAAGAAGATTTTCCCAACTTACCTATTGTTTTACAATCAAGTAAAGATTTTTATCGAGAACAAGCCGAAGAGATGCACTGTTATTTCATTCATAAACGGTCACATGGAATGCTGTGGGATCTTCGGAAATGGCTTCTTGAATATGTTGGATTTGGAGAGTTCATATTTAAAGATCAGGATGACAATATTTATGGTCATGCTACTGATGTAATTACTTTTTACAAGCAACTTTCTGAAGTACCTTTAAATTCCTTAGTTTATCATGGAAAAAGTGATCATTTCTCTAACTGGTTACATGCAAGAGGTGAATTCGAAATTGCTGAAACATTGAAACCTCGGAAAGTTTCTGAATTTACTGAAATTGAGCTTAGAGACTTTCTAATTAGAACAATAGATAATATTGTAATAGAAAAAACAAGAGGTGTTATTAATGATTTCTCTCGAGATAATTATCACCCTGAGACTCTCTATCTAAGATTACGACCCGGTTCATTAGGAGGAAAAGGAAGAGGTATTGCTTTCTTGATGTTCCTTCTTAACTCTTTCACAATTAAAGATGAATTTCCTACTGTAAATATTGAAATTCCAAAAACCATTGTTATTGGTACTGATGAATATGATAAGTTTATGGAAGATAATAATCTATATGAATTCGCTTTATCAGATGCTCAAGATTCTGAAATAAAGAAGAGTTTTGTTAATAGCAAACTATCAAGGAGTCTAAGAAATGATTTAACGTTTCTTCTCAAAGATTTAGATGGTCCTTTAGCTGTTCGTTCATCAAGTCTTCTAGAAGATTCAGCATATCAACCATTTGCAGGTATATTCGATACATACATGATTCCCAATAATCAAGGAAGTAAGAAGGAAAAGCTTGAGCAACTATGTACAGCTATAAAACTTGTTTATGCATCTCAATTCTTAAAACTTGCAAAGTCATATGCTGAAACCATTCAACAGACCGTTGAAGAATCGAAAATGGCAGTTGTTATACAAAAAGTAGTAGGAAAGGAAAGACACAATCATTATTATCCAGATTTCTCTGGAACTGCTGCATCATATAATTATTACCCATTTGGAGACTATATGAAACCTGAAGATAGAATTGCACATCTAGCTCTAGGACTTGGTAAAACAATTGTTGAAGGAGAATCTTCTGTTCGGTTTTGTCCAAAGTATCCTAAATTAAATTACCACTCGACACCTGATTTATTATTAGATCAAAGCCAAAAATATTATTATGGTGTTGATTTAACAAAAACTGAATTTGATATTCTAGATGATGATCCATATATTAAACGCTTACACCTTGGAGATGCCATTGAAGAGGGAACCTTAGCTAAAATCGCAGATAATTATAATTTCAATACAGAATCTTTAGAGGAAGGTTTCTTTGGAGAAGGATCACCTATTATAACATTCAATCAGCAATTAAAATTTGAAACTACACCTTTAGCAAGATTGATAACCAGAATTTTATCTATTGGTGAAAGAGCTCTAGGTTCTTCAATAGAAATTGAGTTTGCTGGAAACTTCAGTAATTCGAAGCGCGAGAAGGATCAATTCTCTATATTACAAATACGACCATTCTTACAACAAGAAGCCCTTTTATTGGATGATTTTGAGATTGTAGACGTTAATCAAATCTTAGCGTTTTCTTCGCATGTGTCAGGAAATCTTCTCCAATCGGATATCAAGGATATTGTTTATGTTAAAGCAGAAATGTTTGATAAGACCAAAACTCTAGAAATTGTTGAAGAAATAAATTTACTAAATGCCCAATTAACTAAAAAGAATCGTCCCTACTTGTTAATAGGTTTTGGTAGATGGGGGACAGCTGATAGATTTTTAGGAATCCCAGCTAAATGGAGTAATATTAATGGGGCGAAAACTATAATTGAGACATCTCTAGAAGGTTTCTCAATTGATTTTTCTCAAGGTACTCATTTCTTCCATAATATTGTATCAGCTAATATTGGGTATTTCCATATTAAGCACAAATCTGAACATCATAAGATAGACTGGGATTGGATAAACAAACAAAAATCTGAAACTGATTTAAAGTTTGTAAGACACATTGAGTTGAAAAACCCTTTAACAGTCAGAATTGATGCTCAAAAACGAGAAGGAATAATATTAAAACCTAAAAAATAAGAAAAATTATCGATGGATGATCCATCGAAATTTAGTTTTTACCAGTGGCCATGTAAAATCATTGCATTGGCTACTTTCTTGAAACCAGCGATATTTGCACCTAGAACATAGTTACCAGGTTCTCCATATTCTTTTGAAGCTTCATAAGCTGTCTTATGAATATTAACCATAATTTTGTGTAAGCGCTGATCAACTGTTTCTCTGTCCCAAGAATCGAAACTGAAATTTTGAGCCATTTCTAAACCAGATGTTGAAACACCACCTGCGTTTGCAGCTTTACTTGGACCAAACAAAACTTTGTTCTCAAGAAAAACATCAACTGCTTCATTAGTGGAAGGCATGTTTGCTCCTTCACATACAGCAAAACATCCATTATCAACAAGAAACTTAGCTTCATCACCATCGATTTCATTTTGAGTAGCACTTGGAAATGCAACTTCAGCTGGAATCTCCCATGGTTGACCACCAGGATGATATTCAACGCCAAATTCTTCTGCGTATTCTTTTATACGTCCTCTTCTAACATTCTTAAGTTCAAGAACATATGCTAGTTTTTCTCTTGTTATACCCTCTGGATCATGAATGTAACCATTTGAATCTGAGAGAGTAACAACTTTACCACCAAAGTCCAAAATTTTCTCTGTTGTATATTGAGCTACATTACCGGAACCGGAAACAAGACAAGTTTTTCCTTTTAGGTCATCATTCTTAGTTTTAAGCATTTCTTGAGCAAAATAAACTGATCCATATCCAGTAGCTTCAGGTCTAACAAGAGAACCACCATATTCTAATGATTTACCAGTTAATACCGGCTCAAATCGCTGAGTAATCTTCTTCCACTGTCCATAAAGATACCCGATCTCACGAGCACCAACACCTATATCTCCGGCTGGAACATCCATTCTTCCGCCAATGTGTCTATACAATTCTGTCATGAAAGATTGGCAAAATCTCATTACTTCATTATCTGATTTACCTTTAGGATCAAAATCTGATCCTCCTTTTCCGCCTCCCATAGATAAACCGGTTAGTGAGTTTTTGAATATTTGTTCAAAACCTAAGAATTTAATGATACCTAAATTAACACTTGGATGAAAACGAAGACCACCTTTGTATGGACCAATTGCTGAATTGAATTGAACTCTCATACCTCTGTTGACCTGTATCTCACCATTGTCACCAACCCAAGGAACTCTGAAGATAATCACTCTTTCTGGTTCTGTAATTCTTTCAAGAATCTTGTGTCTCTCGAATTTTGGTTCTTTCTCAAAGACAGTTTTTATACTGTCGAGAACTTCCTTTACTGCTTGATGGAACTCTGGTTGAGCTTGATTTTTCTCAACTACATGTTCATAAACACGTTCAACATAATCTGACATATATATGACCTCTATGCGTAATTCACATACGGGTTAATCTGCTAATCTAAATTTTATTTAAAACCATTGTGATATAACTGTAAAATTACGTATTATAGATTCACAAGAATACGGGTAGTTGAGCACACGTTTAACTAGAGGCTTAAAAAAATTAAAGTAAAAAAAGATTGAAAAATATATTTCTATTCCAGTTCTTTCTTTATTATATCAAGTATTTTGTAAGAATCATTCATTGCGTCATATTCTATAACAGTTTCCAACAGATTATTGATTGTTGGTTGAACTCTAACAGGAGGCATATTGACCTTTTCTTTAATCTCAGCCAGCTTAAGACCTTCAGGATGAGATGCAATAGTTGCTACAACCTCTGCTTCAGGAACATCCATTAGACCAGCATCCATCAGATACACAATCAGTTTATTTTCATTTTCTACATGTGCTAGCCTAGCAGTTGCTTCAGCTATTTTGTGATCCAATCCATCTACAGTTTCCTTCGATTGAGTTTGAAGTTGAGTATAAATCAGTTCTTTACCTTTGACATCGGAACTAAATTGGTTATATTCTGATTCGAGTTGACTAATCTTCTGTTGATGTTCCAAAATTTTACGTTCAATTTCTTCTTTGTATTGTCTTTTACTGATTTCCGTTGATTCCAGTTCACTTTTCTTAACAGTATTGATCTCTATTTCAGTTTTGGTGGTCTCGATTGATTGTTGTGTATGCATATCCTTCTCTTCTAGTTGTTCATTGTTCTCCTTCAATCCATGTAAAGAATTTTTTAATGAATCAATATAGTCTGGAATGACTCTAATATCATCTTTTGTGGAATCTATTGTCACTTTAGAAGTGGAAATAGTAGCCGAAACACGAGAGGCTAATTCCTCGATATCTCTTTTAATCTCTTCAAGTAAGTTTGTTAGTTTTTCATCTGACATCATAATCACCTAAATATCAATACTTGAGAGCAATTTGAACTTTCCAGAGGTAGGTTCATATTCGATAATTTCTCTTCGAGATAAGTCTTGGAGAATTTTACGAATAATGTCATCAGAAACACCAACGGTTTTCTTAAGATTTTCAGCATTATCTACTCCTGGGGTATTCAAACTACGTAAAATCTTTATTTCCGGTAAAGTAACAATATCTTTCTTCACCAAATATTGTAAAGATTTAGAACGGGAAAGTATTCGATTATAATTGTTATCAAGTTCAGCGTTTTTAATCTCTCTAGTTCTTGTTTGTTCTTTTGTTTCTTCATTTAATGCATTTGTTAACACATCAAATTCTTCAATTTTGCGTTTCAAATCCGCAACTCTTTCTTTTAAGGAATCAACTTGAAGAATGACTTCTGTACTGATTTTTTCTCTTTCCAAAATTAAAGCTGATAATTGTTCAATATCTCTTTGTTTACTAGAGATTTCAGATTGAAGAACATCTCTTCTATGATTTAGCTCCTGTAATTCATTATTGAGTTGATCTAATTGATTCGAGCTTTGACTTTTCTTTTCTTCTCCTGAATTAATAGTTTGATTGATATCATCAGCTTCTTTGAAAAAGGAGGAAAGTACTTCCGTAAGTTCTCTAATCTTCCCGTTAATCTCTTCTTTTTTGCTAGCTAAAACCTGTTGCAATTCTTCAAGGTTTGCAGCTAACCTCTCAATATTGTTTTGAGCTGATTCAAGATTTACTCTACTCATTTTATTTCCTCACATTACTAATCTGTGTAAACAATAACAAATAATACACCAGTACCTAGCTAAATAAATCTTGTTAAAGCTTAAATGACAAAAGAAAAAGAGAGAAAGGAAAAAGCTTACTGAGTATATGAATCAGGGTTTTCTTCTCCACCTTCAATATTGTGGCAATATGCAACATGAGATGCAGTGTACCATTTGGCTGGTGGATCATCAACACGGCAAATATCCGATACTAGAGGACAGCGTGTTTGGAATTTGCATCCTGGAGGTGGATTAATAGGAGTTGGAATATCTCCGGTCAAGAAGATTTTCTTTGAGCGTTTGGTAGGGTCAGCAATTGGTACTGCTGAAATCAAGGCTTTAGTATAAGGATGCATCATTGATTCAAAGATTTCATCGCTGGTTCCTGCTTCCATGATTTTACCGAGATACATGACGTTTACTTCATCACAAAGAATCTTAACGAGTGAAAGATCGTGAGCAATAAAAAGATAAGTTAATCCCATTTTTTTCTGCAAATATAAAATTAGTTGGATAATAGCTGCACGGACTGATACATCAAGGTTAGATACAGGTTCGTCCATTACAATGAAATCTGGTTCTAAGGCTAATGCTCTTGCAATACCTAGTCTTTGCCTTTGACCACCACTGAATTCGTGAGGATAACGGTATGCGTGGTGAGGGGCAAGGCCTACATCCTTTAGAAGAGTTAAAACTCTGTAACTAGCTTCGTCACCAGATGCAACTCCATGAATGTCAAATGGTTCGATAATAATATCGTGAGCTGTAGCTCTTGGATTTAATGAAGCATAAGGGTCTTGAAATACTATCTGTAAATGTCTTCGAATCTCCTTCATTTCATCGGAAGTTAAACGATTGATGTCAATACCTTTGAAATAAACCGATCCTTCGGTAGGTTCGTGTAACCTAATAATAGTTTTTGCAGCTGTACTTTTCCCACAACCAGATTCACCTACTAAACCAACAATTTTCCCTTTTTTAATCTGAATGGTTATACCATCAACAGCTTTCAGATGCGCTACTCGAGGTCGCTTATTGAAAGGAGGAACATAGGGTAAAGCAAAGTAGAGAACAATAATAGAACCAATAAGAATAAGTCCAACAATTTGTTCAAAAGCGAAGACTACGATTGCTGCTACGAACGCTATCATAAACCATGTAGTTTCAAAGGGAACTGGGATGTCGAAGAATTTCTTCAGATTTTGTATTTCCAGAATAACATCTTCTCCCATTTCCTTAGTTCGAATACGATCTGCAAGTAAACCTTTTTTTTGCTGTTTATCATGAAGTTTATCAATAAAAGAATCTGTACTACTCATTTTTTCACCTAACCTGCAATACTTTTTGGTATAGTACCAATAACGCGTTTGTCTCCTCTTTCAGCCATCCAAGCTTTACCTTCATCAGTATAAAGATGGCATCGAACTGAATGTCCAGGTTCTATTTCAACTAATTCTGGAAGGATATTTTCACAAAGACCCAACATGTAATAATCACAACGTGGGTGGAATCGACAAGCAGATGGAGGATTGATAAGATTGGGAATGGCTCCGCGAATAATCTGTAAATCATCACGTGCTGCATCAGGACGAGGAATCGCACCTAATAAACCACGAGTATAGGGGTGATAAGGGGATTTGAATATAATCATGATATCACCAATCTCACAAATAAAACCAGCATACATGACGGCAACTCTATCGCACATCTCTGCAATAACACCCATATCGTGAGTAATTAAAATAATACTCATGTCGAACTCCTCAGAGGTTGCTTTGAGCAATTCGAGAATTTGTGCCTGAATGGTCACATCTAAACTAGTGCTGGGTTCATCAGCAATCAAGAGTTCAGGATTGCAACTCAAGGCCATAGCTATCATGACACGTTGACGCATTCCGCCTGAGAACTCAAATGGGTAATTATCCACACGTTCATCTGCACTTGGAATACCGACAAGAGACATGATTTTAATGGACTTTTCTTTTGCTTCTTTCTTAGTAACTTTTTGGTGAAGTATAATGGCTTCGCTAATCTGATCTCCTACAGTGAAGACTGGATTGAGAGAAGTCATAGGATCTTGAAAAATCATTGCAATCTGGTTACCTCTTATTTTACGCATATCTGAATCACTAAGTTTGCGAAGATCTTGTCCGTGGAAAATTACCTCCCCATCAAGTATCTTACCTGGCGGATCTGGGACAATACCTAATATAGATAAAGCTGTAACTGATTTACCTGATCCTGACTCACCTACTAGTCCAAGAGTTTCAGACTTATATACCTCAAGATCAACTGATTCTATTGCTTTAACTACACCCTCTTCAGTGAAGAAATACGTTTTGAGCCTGTTTATCTCCAACAATACTTCTTCTGATGGTCTACTCATAAAATCACTTTTCATATTATTAACTAATAATCTTAAATCACTTGGTTGATTTTGTTATTCTAACTTTTATAAGTTTGTCTATTTTTACTCAAGATTTCAAGAGCCTATTAAAATATATCCACTAGTTGAGTAAAACCTTACAAAAATGGATTTAGACGAAGTTTCTATTAGATGAAAAAAACCTAATGAATGTCAAAAATTGTTCATTTTTTTTGGAATATCGGTTTTTAGTAATTTATTTCTAAATCTTTTTGCATCTTTTCTTAATGTTGGGAGGTGTACATTTAGGTCCTCTTGCAAGTGAATCATGATATAGAGTTTCATTGCTGGATAGTCTAAATGGAGAGGGAAAAAAGCTACTATCATCGTTAGTGCAGCATTACTTATACTTGCAAAGGGAATAATTTTCTTTCGGATAAGTTTAGTGATTTCTTCCAACACTACATCTAGCTCCTCACTAGCCTGTGGGAGAATTTGTTTCAAGTATTTTGCCAGGAGATTGACTTTTGCATGCAGCTCATCAGTAACATTTTCGCTATCATTGCGTAATAATTTGGCATTTTCTAGAATTTTTTTTGCTTGTGTGACTTTTCTAGTGTAAATACCTATGTCTCTGTCAACACCCCAAAATCGTAAGATTCTATGCAACAATTGTTGTTGTAATTCTCTACCATAATAAGCTAAGGTACTATCAAGAAGAGCAAGAAAATATGCTAGCATATCATCGTTGTTGAAGCTATTGTCACCTGAGTGACTTTCCAGCAATAAACCACTTAAATATTGGAATTGGATGAATGCTTCCGCAAAGATATTTTCAGGTATAGATCTCTTGGCTAAATCAGAAATAATCTCGATAAATCTGAAGATATGACGAAGGTCATGGCTCCAATCTATGCGCTCCAATTTCCCATTAATTAGAAAGAGCGGGGTTTGCAATTCGCGGATAGTTTTTTCAAGGGGTTGAAAGTGCACTCTGTCAACGATAGTAGTCATTTTTTCCTCGAAAATATATATGGAATTTGATTTAAATACCCCATAGAATTTTTGTGCAGTTAGGTTACAGCTAGAAATATGCTATCAGCAAACCTACTTACATGTAGGTGGTGAGACTCCCTCCCATCTACACCCAATCTACAAGATTTATGACTTATGACGTGCAACAGACAAGGCACATCAAAAAGATAATGACCACTTTGATTAATAAAGGAAGAAAAAATAATTGCAGTTTATTTGCAAGAAAGTAAATAAAAAGAAGAAAAAAGAATTGAAAGAAGGGTTTAATCCTTCAGTCTTGGGTCGAGAGCATCCCTTAAAGCGTCACCGAGAAGGTTGAAACCGAGCACCGTGAAGAAGATGAAAAGCGCAGGGAACATAGGCATCCATGGAAAATATAGTAACTCGTTTTGCCATTTATTCAAATCGTCTCCCCAACTTACAGCATTTGGATCTCCGAAACCGAAGAAGGCTAATGCTGCGAAGAGGAAGATTGTATTTGCAATCCCTAGCGTTACTATAATAATCAGAGGTGCCAACGAATTCGGTAGGATATGCTTGAAAATAATTCTCATATCACTCGCACCGAGTGCACGTTCCGCTTCAACGAAGTCTTGTTGCTTCAACGAGAAGAAGTTTGATCTTACGATGAGCGCTGTTCCTCCCCACCCAATGAGTGAGAAGAATATCACCACTACCGCGTACCTGCCTCCTGGTATATTCACGTCCTCAAAGAGCACAATAATGAAAATCATCAGGATAAAGCCTGGCATTGAGTAAAGTAGTTCTATAACCCTTTGTAGGATGTCATCAATAGCTCCACCATAAAAACCCGCAATTGATCCTAAGAATGTACCAATGATAACTGTGGTCATTTGACCAATGAAACCAAGAGCTAAGGAGACTGTAGCTCCAAAGAAAATACGTGACACCATGTCGTGACCGATTCCATCAGTACCAAAAGGATGCTTAAATGATGGAGGAAGCTTAGCTAATTCAGGGAAATGATGCCTGGGATGTTGGAACAATACCAGAGGACTGTCCGCAGGCATTCCCGGTAACCATAGCTCAATATAGAGGTTATTAAAACTACGGGGATTAAGGGGATCTCCAAGAAGATAGCCTTGACTAGTAAGCCAGTTGTCAAACCCAAGTAAAATCCAAGATGAAAAAGCCATTAAAATCAGGAAAAGGACGATGTAAAGACCAAGCATACCCATCTTGTCTTTCTTAATACGTCGCCAGACAATTGACCATTGACCAGCTCCTTTCATGGTTTCAATTTCTCGAAGTGTTTTTTCGTCTAACAGAAATTCGCCTGTTTGTTCTTGTTCTGCTGTTGCCATATGTAAATCACACCTTAATATCTAATCCTCGGGTCGATGAAAACGTACGTGATATCCGTAAGTAAACGCGCTACAAGAAATAGCAACGGAAAGATCGTGTTCGTAGCCATCATCATGGGGTAGTCTCTAAATAGAGCTCCTTCTAGGAAGACTGTACCAAGTCCTGGCCATCCAAATACTGATTCAATCATTACTGATCCTGCTAGTAATCCTGGTAAGGAGTTACCAATTATTGTTACTATTGGTAGCAATCCATTTCTGAATGCGTGCTTGTAAATTACTGCTCTGTTGTCCAATCCTTTTGCTTTCGCTGTCGTTATATAATCTTGTCTCAGAATCTCTAGTAACTGTGATCTTACCAATCTTGCCATAAATACCAGACCACCTAGTGTTAACGCCAGTGTTGGCAATATCAGATATTTATAGAAGTTTGGATTCAAAAACAGTGGTGTCTTGAATGCATCTTTATTTGCTACTCCTGTGAAATTGAATAATTGAAATGATAATAACATCAAGAGTTTCGCTAACCAAAACAAAGGCATTGAATACCCTAGCAGCATCGCTATTGTTAACGACCTATCCCAGAAAGAGTTTTGTCTTGTTGCTGATACTACACCAATTGCTGTTGCGAGTAATAGCGAGAAGAAAAACGCGAGTACATTAAGTACAACTGTATATATAGCTCGATCTGATATAATCTTCGCAATAGGTATACCTTCACCCGCTTGCGTATAGTACCATGATTTTCCTAGGTCAAAATGAAGCAAATCATTAACAAAACTTACATATCGTTTAAACCATGGGATGGTATAATAATCTCTATCTAAAAGCCCCATTTCGATTGCTTCACCATTATATGCTGCATTATAGCAGTCATCATGATCACAATGAATCAAACCAAGTCTAACTATAACTGGATCTCCTGGACTGACATTGATAAGTGTGAAATTCATCAAAGTAATTCCAAGCATAACCGGGACAATATATATGGTTCTTCTAATTATGAATCCTTTTAATGACATATATTTTTCTCCGCGAAGTTTATACTCATACGAGTATTAGTGAGTCACTAATTATATTTATGGGCAGTTTATGCATTTTTAAGTCTTATGAAGAAACTAGGGGAAATCTATATAAGTAGGAACAGTCTAGGGTTATTTCCCAAAATTGTTTTTTTTGCTCCCTCACTCTCTCTTCTTTGCTTCTACTTCATTTTGCTTCTTCGTTCATTCCTTTAGGTTCTTCATCTAAGTTTTGTTGGTCAAAAGTTATTTTTCCATCATGCATATGTAGGATTCTTTTTGCTCTTTTTGCTGCTGATAGATCATGTGTTACTAATGCTATTGATGTTCCCCTCTCCTCATTTAGTTGCTTGAACAAATCCAGTACTGTTTGTCCTGTATTTGTGTCTAGATTTCCTGTTGGCTCATCTGCTAGAAGTAAAATAGGTTCGTTGATTAATGCTCTCATAATAGCTACTCTTTGTCTTTCTCCTGAACTTAACTCTTCTGGGAACTTATTCTGCAAATATACTATTTCAAATTCCTTGAATATGTTGTCCACTCTTCTTTGTCTTTCTTCATATGGAACTCCATCAAAAATCAATGGCAATTCTACATTTTCTTTTCCTGTTAATCCTTCAACTAGATTAAAAAATTGAAAAACAAATCCTAGATTCTTTCTTCTAAAATCTGTCAAATCTGCTGTAGAAAATTGACTTAAATCTGTTCCATTTACTATTATCTTTCCAGTTGTCGGAATTTCCAACGTTCCAATTAGATTTAACAGAGTTGTTTTTCCACTTCCGCTTGGTCCAACTACTGAAGTAAATTCTTTTCTATGAAATGTTAGATCCACACCGTTTACAGCTTTTACAACACTATTTCCTACTATAAACCGTTTTGATAAATTCTCACAAACAACAATCTCTTCAGTCATCTGTCTTTTTTAGACAATTAAGCACTAATAAACTTGTTCAAAGACATATTATTTTATTTACTAACAAACAGTCTTGTTTTAAGCTACTGGAGGTTTGAGAAAAATAGTTTCTTGTGCTGGAGCTAGATAGAGTATTTTTCCTTCTATTTTTTGATTACCTTGCTTTGCTTTAAAAGAATAGATTAGTGTTGGAATATACAGAACATGTAGTGTAATATTTGAGAAATCTACTCTTTCAATAGTTGCGTTTTCAATAAGCTCTTCTAGATTTTCATGTTCAAGTAATTCTAAGATGTTTTTTGAAAAATCTTCTGAGAAAGTTTCTAAAAACTTTTCATTTGCTTGTTCCAATTCCAAGCTCGTTAGAATTTCTATCCATTCCCTCAGCGTTTCATCTATCTTCTTTGCATGCTCTATTTCCTTTTGTATTTTTGTTTTCTTCCTCTGAAACTTTCTAACATCATTAATTAATGCTTCTTTCTCTTCCCTTGTTATTGTCTTGTTTCTTTTTTCATCTAGCTTGAATTTCTTTGTTCTAGCATCCAACTTTCGTTGTGTTTTTTTAAGTTGAAAAAATTCTATCTGCGTTACTTTACTAAGATTCTTTTGTTTCTTTTCAAAATCTATCATTTGCAGCTTAAGTATATTCTTAGTTTTATTGAAATCATCTGTGTTCTTCCAAATGCTTTCTCGCTTTTCTACTATTCCAATTAACTCGTTTAAGTGTAATAGAATATCATCTTGATAATTCTGCAGATTTTTCAGTTTCTTATGATATTCATTGATGAAGTCTTTAATCAGAATAGAATCTAAATTGATGAGTTTCATCTTGTGTGGTTTCTTACTCAGGTTGCTTTTTGCTTTTGTATTCAAAAGTTGTGTTAGCTTAATCTGGAACCGATTAAAGGATTGATTCCAAATCTCGTTTTCACTTGGAGTTAACTCTAAAACCTCTTCAGTTCCAGCAAAAAGAAGTTTAAATTGTCTATTCACACCATGTTGAATTGTTGGTAAACTGATATTTTCTAGATTAATAGGAATAATTGCTTCGTATTTTCCTTCAAGTTTACAGAGTACAAATGGGAAACCATAATTTTCCTTGTTTTTGATGTCTATTGATTCTATTGAAGGGATTTTACTCATAATCCTTTTTTTAATCTCATTATCAGGTAATTCATCTTTTACATAGTAAAAGTCTGTAACTTGAACTTCTGCTCCAGGATATAATTCTTCCAGTTCTTTCTCAATCTTCACTAAATCTGGAAGTCTCTCAGCATGAACTACTTTTTTTTCTTCATCTGCAACTTTTGTAATACTTTCTTCTAATTGTAAGGTTTGTTTTTCAACATTTGTTACTGCTTCTACTGCTGTTTCCTTTTCAGTCACTATTTCTGAATCTTGATGCTCAAGTGAATCCTCCTCCTCTGTTTTAGTTGATTCTTCTTTTTCTGTAATTTGGTTGATTATATTCTCTATTTTTTTTACTAAAGAAACATAACCAGAAAGAGATTGAGGTTTTTCTTTTGGTGATTCACTCATGTCTTATAACCAATTTATTATCAACCTTCGAAATATTTAAACTAGTCGAAATTGCTTAATGAGAATGAAAGCTCGAAACCATTGTTTTAAGGAGTTTTTTATAATAAAGATTTTCTCTAAAAATATCCACGTATTGCCCAGTTATATAAAGAAAATACTGGATGTAACTATAAGGTGAATATTATTTCTGATAAGAGATGTCCTATATGTTACTCTACATTCCCGACAAAAGTGGTATTTTGTCCTATTTGCGGAACAGAGTTGGAAACACAAGTAGCAAAAATTGCACCAACTTCTGAATCATCATATGATTTTCCACCAAACAATCCCACATCTCGACCTTCTTTTAGAGATGAACCAATAGAAACTAAGACCGAGAGCGGAGATTATGTGCTAGATTCAACTCAATTTGCATGGAGTGCTTCCGATTCATTTGTACCATTGAGGATGAAGGGCCAAATAAGCTATAGCGATAACTTCAAAGCACCCAAATTACAACTAAGGTTTTTCAAAAACCTATCCCTTGGAGAGATGTTTCTCATTGGGGTTTTAGGTGTTTTAACATCATTAGCGTTGATTATTTTTATTAATTTATCACTGTTGTTGGTGCTTGGTATTCTTCCAACTTCTTGGGCCTCAGTGTTGTTTACGATTCTTTCATTTTTTGCAATTACATTTCTGATTTATGTGTTTAATAGTAGAATTGCACAAACTATAGGGGCTTGGAAAGGCACTAGTTCAGAAACTAAGAATTCAAACATATTTACTTATGGACTAATTTATCTAATTCAAATAGTTACTATTAGCGCAATATCAATGACATTTGTTGAGATATTTCAAAGCATCTCCCAGGGATCAAATCAGAATATTGCTATCTACTTCCCCTTCTTATTAACAGCAATTGTTCTCTCCATTATATCCCCTATATTCAGAATAGCTAAAATGCTATCATCTCTACGAGAATCTAGCGTTTTTCAGAGTTTTTCGGATGCTTTCCAATTTCCAAAATATAGCACTAAACGTATTGTTCAAAGTGGGTTGATATCCTTCTTGGTACCAGCTTCAATATTTATTGCAGGATTAAATTCATTTTCTAAGATCTTTCTTAGCATTTTTTCACCAGCAGTTGATTCAGCAGTTTCAGGTTCAGACTATGCTATATGTAGCTTAGTCTTCCTCTTCTTTTCAGTTAGTGTGATTGTTGGGAGTTTTGTGGATATAAATGAAATTTACTACTATGAAGGATTGATCAAAGAATATGCGGAACCACCAAGTCTAAGCTGGATAAAAAGCAAATATTCTTCCTCTCAATCAGAAAGTGAAAAGAAAAATAATAAAGAAACTGGATCAAGACATTTTAATGGTGAAAGAGAAGAAAGATGTCCAGCTTGCTCTGCATTAATGATAGAAGGGGCAGAATTTTGTACTGACTGTGGAAAAAAGATTGTTATATAGGGTGTAAAACTCTATTCTTCTTCTTGGATTTTTTCAACGATTTTCTTAATTATTGTTTGAATAGTATTTAATCTCTCTTCAATTGCTTGTATTCTATTCTGAAGTTCAGTGAATTCATCTCGAGAAACTGAATCTGAAGAAACTGAAACAGATAAAACCTCTTTTGGGGTTTCATCATAATCATCAAGATCAATGATACCATTAGTCTTTGCAAAAGGTATTGCATTTTTTATGTTGTTAACTTCAAGTAATTTGTCAGAAAGAAATTCAAAAGTTTCTTGTATGTTTTGTCCAGTTAAAGCACTGGTTTCACTATAATAAAACCGAATGCCTGTTTCAGTTTTCATACGATTACAAAACTCTAAAGCCATATCACGAGAAACTCGCCTCTCCTCTTCTAAATCGATTTTATTGGCAATGACAATATAAACAAGTATGCTATTATTTGACCCTTTGATAGCTTCATCTAACCATTCTTTTAGATTGGTCATTGTAGTGGGATCTTGACAATCAAAAACGAGAATTCCTGCTATGGCGCCCTTATAGAAGGTACTTCGAACAACTTGATAGCTGTCTTGACCAGCTAAATCCCAGATTTGAAATGTGATTAGGTCTTCCTCTTTTTGTATTTTTTTACTTGCGAAATCAGCACCAATAGTTTTGAGATAACTAGACTCAAATCCCTTTCCCATATATCTTTCTCGAATAGAGGTTTTACCAACTGCTCCTGGTCCTGCTAAAACCACTTTGAAATTCCATTTGCGCAAATTATTCATCCTCATTACTCTTTATGCTGAGCTAATTCTTCTTCTAGTTCATCTATTCTACTCTGAGCTTCTAGTAGTTTCTTCTGAAATGTTGTACCTACTTCAGTTTGAGTTTTCTCAAAGTGCTCTTTTGCTACCTCAAGTTCCTTTTTCATCTTAGCTCGATCCTCATTTGCTTTTTTCATCTCTACACTTTCTCTGACTTCTTGAATTGCTTTTCTCATTTTCTCATCAATATCAGCTGCTGACAAATCTGTTTGTGAAGAAACAAGAAGTTTCATAGCATTAATTTCCTCTGCTGATGCTTTTGGTCTTGCATCTAAAAGGTCATTTATTTTCTCATTCAAAGCTTTCTTATCAATTACTAAGTCAGAAATTTGAGCTTTCAGTTGTCTATTTTCTTCAGACAACTCTGATGAGTTTGTTAATTCCAAATCTAATGCTCTTCTTAGATGTTCGAGATCCTCAGATCCTTCTCCAAATTCATTCATATATCTAACCACTGTGATTAGATATTCTCTTACCATCGGATGGATAATTTCCCAATATTGTACAAGTTCTCTTTCAACATCTTTCATCCTTGAATCCTTTCTTCCTGGCGGTAGTTTTGTAAAAACAGGATTGTCTACATTTGTAGTTGGATAATAATCAGGAACATAATCATAGATAGTTTCGCCTTTATACTTCTTTGGTTTAGACATAGAATAACCCAAATTAGAGCTTTCTTTCACTAAAATAAAGATTTTGAAATGGATAAAACACTTCTCAGACAAAAAGGTTTTCAGTTCTTGCTTTTACCCTTAGTTTTTTTAGGAACCAATAACCTATTGACTCTAAATGCAGTGCGCATATTTTTTTGATCTAAAAAGATTTCGCCGGTTTTAAGATAGTTCTCTGCAATTTTTTCAATATATTTTTCATTATATTTTTCCTTTTCTAGTTTGTTAACTAAGAACGCTTTAATCATTTTTTTCTTCTTACTTTTCTTTCTGGAGTACCAACTGAGTTTTATTCTAAGTACAAATCTATAATACAGAGTAGTTATTAGATTAAATATTGAAAATTTACCCATTTTTGTACCTCAGAGTTATCTTTTTGGAACTTTATCCCTTGTTTAAACTTGGTCAATAGGAAATGTGTCTGTTTGGTGATTATTCTTTTTTCTTCAACATAGAAGCGAACCGGTCTACATTGGATGAGTATTCACAAAGTATTTTTTCTGCTGTTGTTTTGGTAATTCCTTCATCCCTTAATTTTTTGTAAATTCGAATTAAGGAGTCAGCAAAATCTTCTGCAACCTCAACATTATAGACTGCTCCAAGAAGTTGCTCTACTAAAGGTCCAATTTCTCCAGATAGAGCTTTGACTATATCCTTTGTTTGTGAAAAATCTTTTATTGGTTCTTTTTGTTTATCAGCTTTCAAGTCGTTAATATTCTGTTTCTTGTTCTTTCTACCTCTATTATTAGCCACAAAATCACCATTTCTGATGTCCCAAAGGTTCTTAACTATAAAACATTTATCCTTGGGGTTAAATCTGTGTTCTAGGCTTATTTGAATGTATAAAACAAGAAATAATAAAAAAAGAAACAGTTTTTTTCTATTTTTGCACTTGAACCTCTTGTGAAGTTTCTGCTTTTTTGAGTTGAATAGATACATAGATGAACCTTTGAAGTACTGTTAGAACACACAGAGCTGTTAAGATCATATATCCTAGAGAGAAATATGAAATAGGTTCTCCTGCAATCCACCATCTTGTTGCTATGAATGTTTGATTTGGAACAATTACTGCTACAAACAGTAATACCATCAAAACCATCCATCTTTCTGCTCTTTCCATAATGCCTACAGTCATTCTTTCGACTCCTACGCTCTCGCCTTTGGCTCGAACATAACTGATCAGAAGAGCTGACCCTACCATTATACCACCGGTTACACCATCTACCCAGTCACTGAAGATTATGCCTGTAAAGACTGCTAAGTCACTTACTCTATCAATAACACTATCAATGAAGGATCCTTTCTTTGAATCTAAACCCCTGTATCTTGCTACACCTCCATCGACGAAATCCATTGCCCCAGCAAACCAAATAAAAATAAATCCAACTAGAGGATTTTCATATGCAAGAAAAACACCTGCTGCTACTGATAATAACAAACCAATATATGTGAAGACAGTTGGGTGAATTTTCATTTTCGCAAAGAAAATAATTATAGGTTGAGCAAGTTTTGAAAGTGGTTCTCGTATCTGCGAAATCATTAGTCAAAGTAAATTTATTCCGTACGCTTTTTAATGTTTCTGTAATGTTTGTTGAATTACAAGTTAAAGAAATATTTGAAAAATAAAGCCTCTACTATATTATCTGCATATAAAACATTGATTTGGTTATTAATTATTTTTCTTCCTGGTGGAAAGTATCTTATGAGGCTCTAATGCTTAGGATTTCTTCCATCTCATTCATCTTGATGAGGATGATTCTTGTAGTTCTTCTTTTATTTGTGTCACTAACCATATCGTAGGAATTTTGTGAAAATCTATTACCAATGATTATAGCCCCATCACAATTCATATCACTAATTTGATGTTCAGTTCTGATAATGGTATTTGTTCCAATACTCTTCTTCCAATGATAAGCAAAAACTGCAAACTTTTGGTCTTCATTTTCAACAATATATGGTAAAATTCTACTACTATTATCTATCTTATCTTCTTTTAGTTTCTTTACTTTACCATACCTATTAAGAAATTGACCAACTTTTTCCTGAAATCCTAATTCATTCATATCGTTCAACTAACAATTTTTGTCGGAATATTTGATTGTTGGTAACTCCATAGTATTACTAAATAAAAGTGTTTGGTGTTAAGGTAAGAAAAAAATCATCTTCGGGTTCTCATTTGAAGAGTGTCTTTGTCTTTTTCTTTTTCTTCTTCTTGCTTATCACTTGAGGGAGAAGAACCTCTATGTGAGGATCTCATTGTAAGAAGAATAATTCCAACTCCAAGGACTCCGAGTGCAATGAACATAACATAGCTATTATCAGCCCAAATTGAATATGAAAGAATAAGAAGAATTACACCTAAACTGAAGAAACTAATGACCGCCATTGTATAAAATAGTTTGAATTTTGGTCTTTGCATCAATGGAAGATTGATTTCAGTTTCCGGTTCAGGTTCTTGTTTTCTCTTCTTTGAGCTCATTTGACCTCACCTTAGATATTTGACTTATCCTTTAATTGGGAAAAACCACTGAGTAGCGGGAACATATGTTATATTCCATATTAGCGCCCATACAGCTACAAATGATAGGAAATACTGAAACATGGCAGACATATAATATTGACGTACTTTAATTCCTGTTTCTATCTTTCTATATCTTAGAAACCAGAAAGTAGAAATTGCTAAGAATATAGCTAACATTGTTAATCCTGCGGGCCATGATGTAAAATTAGACACACCAAAGATGATTCCACCACCAAATGCTGTAAGAACTTTGGACCAGTAAACCTTGTCAAGTGTAGGCATATTTTTTAATTTTTCAATAATATTTTTAGGTTTCAATCCCTCTTTTGTTTTCTTATATCCTCGGGATATCTTCCCTTTCAAATAATTTTTAACTCGGATAAATATTCCTTTTATATCAAGACGCAATTTACTCACCGGTGATTTCAATGAAGACTTCATTATCAAGCATTGACATAGCTGCTTTGGTCGCTGAAATATGCCCAAAGATTGTTGACAGCTGGGTTAACAATATTTATTCAATCGGGGAAAATTTGGTTATATTAAGGTTTCGCAAGTCAACAGAAAGTCCTTTTGAACTCTTAATAGAACCAGGAAAGCGAATCCATATAACCAACTATGAGAGAAAGAAACCTACTACACCTAATAATAAAGTCCTATCAATGAGGAAGCATATTAGGGATTTACCAGTTAAGAATTTTTATCAAAGAAAAATTGATAGAGTAATTGTTATAGAAATTGCTTACAAAGGCGGATTTTACAAGCTTGTAGTAGAACTTTTTGGAAATGGAAATCTTATTTTAATCGGTCCTAACGATAAAATTATTCTTGCATACAAATACCGAAGAATGAGAGATCGTGATATTCATCCTGGAAAAGAATACATTTTCCCCCCTGCATCTTCAGATAACATCACTAATCTTACTGAACCCGCCATTATTGAAAAGATCACTAGTTCTTCAGGTAAAATTGTTGCTGTTTTAAATGAAATGATGGACTTAGGGCCTATTTACTCAAAAGAAGTACTTGCTCGTGCAGGGATAGTTTCAAAGAACTCAGAAGAATTAAAAGAAAATGAAATTAAGAAGTTATGTGAAGAAGTTCTATCCCTTCAAGAAATTATTAAGACCACTGACTTCGAACCAATCAAATACTTAGATGAGGGTGAAATGGTTGATATTACTCCCATACCTCTTTCCCGTTATGAAGACCTTGAACAAGAAGAAGTCAGTTCATTTAATGATGAGCTTGATGAGTTCTTTTCACTTTTTGAAGAAGAACCTGAATTTGTTGAAGATAGGTCACAAGTTTCTAGTAAATTAACAAAATATCAGAAAAAGCTTTCAAATCAAGAGAAACATTTAGAGAAACTCAGGAAGCAAGAAATCGATGAGAAGAAGAAAGGTGATTTAATATATTCCAATTTTGTAAATGTAGAAGAGCTTTTAACAACAATTTTACAGGCTAGAAGGTCTGATGTTCCTTGGGAAGAAATAATAGCCAAATTATCATTAGCAAAAGAAAAAGAAATGCCTTCAGCTAAGATTTTGGAGAAAATAGAACCCAAAACAAAATCGATTGTTGTTAAACTTCTAGATACTGAATCAGGAAATTATGAATTGCTTGAATTAGACTTTACAAAAACATTAACTGAGAGTGCAAACTTATTCTATGAAAAGGCAAAGAAAGGTAGAAGAAAAATACCCGGTGCATTACAAGCTATAGAACGGACTAAAATCCAAATTAACGATACTGAATCAACTAAAGAAATAATTGTGAAAGAAAAGGAAAGCAAACCTCTGGTTGTCAAACGCTCAAAGAAGTGGTATGAGAAATTCCACTGGTTTATTTGTCAAGAACACATAGTTCTAGGAGGAACTGACGCAAAAGTGAATGAAAGAATCTTGAAAACATATCTAGATGAAAATGATTTGTTCTTCCATGCTGATGTCCATGGGGCCCCTTATGTTGTAGTTAAAGATGGTCAGAGTGATCTTTCTGATGAGTGTATACAAGAGGTAGCTACTTTTGCACTTAACTATTCTAGTTTGTGGAAGGATAAAAAATTGGTTGGAGATGTTTACAATGTACTTCCAGATCAAGTAAGTCTAACAGCTCCCTCAGGTCAATTCTTGGCTAAAGGAAGTGTAATGATCTATGGAGAAAAAACCTATTCAAAAAATATAGAAATAGATCATGCAATAGGGGTAATCCTTTACGAGAACTATGCACAAGTGATTGGAGGTCCTACTAGTAGTATTAGCAGTAAGACTGATATTTATGTTCAAATAAAACCTGGAGATATTCCTAAGGGAAAAATTGTAAAAGAGATAAAAGGAAAACTACTCGTACAATGTCAAGAAGAAGAAAAATACAAAATTGATGCGTTGTCAGTAAATGATCTTTTACCATTCATCCCAGGAGATTCAGACATAGTTAAAATGTAAAATCTGGGCCATATTGACTAATAGTGTAAAACCTTTAAAGGTACTAAATTTATTTGTTATTATAAAACAAAGGATGGAAAAAATGAAATCTATCTTCGATGAGAAAAAATTCGATATGGCTGTAAAAGAAATTATGACTAAGAGTGTTATTACAGTTACTCCAAATACCTCAACTGAAGTTTGTGCAAAGCTTCTAATTGAAAATCGAATCGGATCTGTTGTAGTAGTTGATAATGGTGAAAAAAATGTTGGTATCATAACTAAAGAGAATTTAATCAAACATGTTATTGCCAAGAACAAAAGAGCGGATAGTGTTACTGCAAAAGAGGCTATGTCTTCACCATTGATTACAGCATCTCCATCCCTAACTATCATCCAAGCTATGCAAACTATGTTCACAGAAGGTATAAGACATCTTGTTATTACAAACTCTGAAGGAAAAATTTTTGGAATATGTACAGATTCAGATGTATTCAAAGTAGTTCCGCAATTAATCTTACTAGAACAAGAATATCTTAAATTAATGGCAGAAGACACAGAACACGATGAATCCCTAGATTTTGCAGGTTATTGTGATGATTGTAGAGAATATTCTGATCGTTTGATTTTCAGTCAAGGTTTATACATGTGTTCAAGTTGTGCTCCTGAAGAGTTGATAGAAAGTAATGTGTAAATTTTATGCAGATTCAATGCTCGGGAAATTATCCCGATATTTACGCTTTTTAGGGTTTGATACATTGTATCGTACTAATGAATCTGTTGATGAAATGCTCCAAGTCTCAGTAGATGATAATAGAAATGTTCTTTCTAGATCTCAAGAAGTTTTTCAATTATGTATAAAAAGGGAGATAAAAACTCTTTTTCTTTCTAATATAGAAGTTTCTGGGCAGCTTAGAGAAATAAAAGACTATTTTGATGTTGATTTCACTTGTCATCCTCTAAAGATGCGATGTAGTCTCTGCAATGGTGATTTGAAAGAGAAAAGCAAATTAGATGTTTTAAATAGAATCCCTGAGGGAACTGCTAAGAATTACGATGATTTTTGGGAGTGCTCAAAATGCTTGCAAATTTATTGGCTTGGGAGCCACTGGGAAGATATAAAAAAGACAATTAGTGAACTATAGCAATAGTGAGATAAATGGAAATTGAGGATGAAACTGGTATTTATTTAGTTAAATTAGCGAGGTTTGCTGCAAAACAATGGATTGTAGATAATTTAAAGCCACAAGCTATAGAGCCAATCCCTTCACAAGCTGAAATTGTAACAGGAGCTTTTGTTACTGTCAAAACCCAAGTTGATGGTCTAACATCTCTGAGAGGATGTATAGGTTATCCGATAGGCATAAAACCATTATACGAGGAGATTATTAATTTAGCTAAATCTTCCACGATGGAAGATCCTAGGTTTCCTCCAGTTGAGAAAGCAGAGTTTTCTGAGTTAGTTTTTGAAGTTACAATTATGACTCCTCCTCAAACAATAGTATATGAAACACCACAAGAATTACTTGATCAAATAACTGTACCTGGTGATGGTCTCATAGTTGAATATAAAGGATCTAAAGGTTTGTTACTTCCTCAAGTTCCAATAGAGCAGAATTGGAATAAGGAAGAATTTCTATCATATACATGCAGAAAAGCTTACTTACCAATTGACATTTGGAAAAAAGAAACGATTACTGTTCAAAAATTCCAAGGAATTATTTTTTCCGAAGAATATCCTGATGGAGAGATTATAAGACATTAATTGGTTAGTACTGAAAGAAAATCTTCTATTTCGTGTTTATCAATATCAACTGCTAGATGAGGAATAAATATTGGAATTGAGGTGGGGATTTCAGAAGAGATCTTATTGAAAATTGCTTTTGTCATTGTCATAGCTAGACATTGATTCTCTTTATAAAAATCAAGCATTTGGCTAATATCGAATTCATTGGTTAGTAGAAACATACGATTTTTATCGTTTTTCAGCCTTGGTTGTAAATCCAACATCTTGTGTAATAATTGTAAGGTTTCATCATTAATATTCTCTTGATTTTCAATCGAATAAACATATGTTATTCCTCCTCTTTTATAGAGATGTAAAATATTTGAAATATCTTCCTCTTCATTTGAAGCAATAACTAATACTCGACCTTGACTTTCAACTGGAAGGCCCCCAATTCCTTTAGATATCCTATCGAAAATGTAAGCGTTCTTGTCCCTTACTTCAACCTGCAAGGTGTACTCTGGTTTATCAAGATTGACTTTTAGCTTTTTCTTGACATTGTTTTCAAG
>DXJF01000066.1 GCA_019057375.1 Candidatus Heimdallarchaeota archaeon | reverse complement strand
TTATAGATGATGGAATAGGGATGGAATCTAATGATGCAAGATTGTCAGTTAATCGGCACACTACAAGCAAAATAAATAGTGCAGATGATTTATTTTCAATTCATAGTTTAGGATTTCGAGGAGAGGCTTTAGCAAGTATTGTTAGTGTTGCTCAGGTGGAGATAATCACCAAAACAGAAGAATCAGAGTTAGGAATTCACTTAGTGATTGAGGGGGGAGAAATTGTTTCAGACAAACAAACCTCTGCACCAAATGGAACGCGCATTAGCGTAAGAAATCTCTTCTTCAATGTTCCTGTTAGAAGAAAGTTTCTTAAAACAACCTCTACTGAAATCAATCACATCACAGAATATGTAACTAAACTAGCTCTTGTAGATCCTAGCATTTCTTTCACACTTACTCATAATGGGAAGGATATTCTTACAGCTCCCAAAGGTGATTTGATTGCACAAATTACCGCCATCTTTGGTGAAAATATAGCCAGAGCTTGTTTACCCATCAATAAGAAAGAAAATGACTACACAGTTACAGGTTTTATTACTAAACCAGAATTTTCCCGAAAATCCAAAGACTATCTGTACATCTTTGTTAATGGAAGATCTGTAACTAATAAAGTCATATCTGAAGCAGTTTTGCGAGGATATGGAACCGCAGTCCCCCATAATAGATACCCAATAATTTTCCTCTACTTCGACTTACCTCCGGATGAAGTTGATGTCAATGTACATCCAACAAAGAAAGAAATCAGATTTAGCAACGAAGCCAAAGTATATGCACTAATTGAATCTGCTACCAGAGAATCATTAGAAAAAAGTGGGTTAAAATTATTCGAAACAGTTATTGAAACAAGGCACAAACCAACAACTCTAACTTCGGTTGAAACCAAAAGTAATGAATCTTCAAAGAGAAAATTACCTGTTTCATCAAGTCCGAGAGAAAGACCAGATTATAAGATTGTAAAAAGTAAGGAACAGGGAATTGATAAATTTCTTCCTATAACAGATAAAAACATAGAATTACAGGAAAAAAGCTTTGAACGAAAGAAGAGTATTAGAGTTCTTGGTATTATCAAGGACACATACATTGTTGCTGAAACCCAAGAAGGATTATTCTTATGTGATCAACATGCGGCTCATGAAAAAATAAATTATGAGAAATATATTAGACAAATAAAAAAGAAAAGTGTCTCAATTCAGCAGTTACTTGCGCCTGTTTCAGTTACACTAAAACCATCTGAATTTGATGTAATAGAAAGTATAAAGGAAAATCTCAAAACATTTGGTTTTGAAATTGAAATTTTTGGTAAGAACGAGATAATAATTCGGTCAATCCCATCTATTATGGGCGTAACTATAGAATTTGATACAGCAAAGGACATGATTGATATCTTTAAAACAAATGTTTCAGAGATAAAAGAAAAATTGGATTTAGAAGATTTAGGGTTTGTAAAAGGGATAATATCTATTTTTGCATGTAGAAGATCGATTAAAGCTGGAGATAAAATTACATTAGATAGAGCGGAATTGATTTTGAAAGAGTTACTGGAATTAGAAGAACCCTTCACCTGCCCTCATGGAAGACCAACTATTATTATACTAAATGAAAAATACATAGAAGAGCTTTTTAAGAGAGATTATAGATAAGACAGGTGAAAAAATGCCAAACAAGAAAATGACAAAAGCGAGGAAACTGATAAACAAAATTGATAGGGCTGCGGGCATTCAACTTACAATGATTTTACTGATTGTTGTTGCTTATGGAGTATTCTTGTCTGTACAAAAATTTCTCTTTAACTTTGAAAGTTTTAGAGCGAAGATAGTTATAATCGATGTCTTACTAGCTGCTGGTATTCTTATTGAAATAGTGTATTTTATTTGGCACACATACAAAACAGATAAGAAGAAGAATAAAGAGATAAAACCTGATTCAAAAGAAAAAACATAGAAGAGTGGATGATTTCAAAAATTATTTTCTTTTTCTCCCGTAAATTTCCTTGAGTTGTTGTTCAGTAAGCATGACTGGAATACTTTCTTTTATGTCAAATTGATGATTTTCATCATGTGAACAATATAGCTTCCCACTTTGAATTTCAATTTTGAAACATTCTTGACAATCCTTTAGCGATACATGTTTTTTGATTTCATCAATTGCTTTTATCCGTTCTTCCCCATTATCATTTATTTCTACAAGTTGAATTTGCAAAAAATTGCAATAATAGTTACAAACAACTTCAGTTTGTTCATTTTGCAAAGGAATTGAAATTTTTTCTAATGTCTTTACTTCCTCTGTAATTTCCAATTTCAAAGGCCATGATTTATCAATTGGACATGCCAATAAATCCATTAATCTATGTTTCATTATGGTCACTTTTTAACAAATCAATAATAATGTTTCCTTTTAGATTTTATATTAAAATGCAAATATGCCTATTTCTGCATTATCCCTGTTATAAATTTATCATCTAGTTTTTCATAACGTTCAATAGAACCAATATCTTCCCAATAAACATCATCTGGAATATAAGCGTACATCTGCTCATTTTCTACAAACTTGGGAAATATGTCTTTTGATAAATCAATACTTGTACTGGAATCAAACTCATTGAGATAATTGAATACAATTGGATCTAAAATACTAATTCCAGTATTAACCAGTAAAGGTATTTGGGGTTTTTCCACAAATTTTTTGACTTTATTAGAATGATCAACTTCAGCAGTTCCAACACGTATTTTCCAACCCTTAGATGCTAAAATGGTTGCCCATTTTCCATGATTGATGTGATAATTTACCATCTCGGAGAAATTTACGTTGGTTATAATATCAGAATAATATATTATCATTTTCCTCTTCCCAATATATTCCTGAGCATTGAGTAATGCAGTACCTGTTCCCACAGGTCCTGGTTTATCAGGAACATAAATCAAATTCATCCCCAGTTTCTCCCCATATCCAAAGTAACCTTGTATCTGCTCTTTTTTGTAATTCACCAGCAAAATTATATCGTTAATACCGTGTTTCCTGAAATGTTTAAGCACATACTCTAGAATTGGAACTTGATCCTCCCCGATAGGCATCATAACCTTCTGCATATAGTAAGTTAAAGGCCTCATTCGAGTACCTTCTCCTCCACAGAATAATATACCAACAGTATCTGTCATCCTATGAACGAGTAAATAAGTTATTGATATTTGTTGTGCACTACTCATAAACATTAAATATTATCATTCGGAGCAGAGATTTGACTTTTCAGCTTAAGAAATTCTTATTAACATATAAAACAAGTATATAAAACATGGATGCAACCAGAACATCTACACTGGATGAAATTGTACTTAAGTTACGAGAACACATAGAGATGTCCTATTGGACTGGTAGGGGAAATAGACAAACATTTAGAGATGATATCAAAAAACTCGTAGCTGATGGAAAACTAACAAAGGAAGAATATAATTATTTACTAAAGAATGAGAGACGGGTTTTAGTCAAAACACAACTCATACATTTAATTCCTGAATTACAATCACAAGATGTTTTTGAAAATACGCTAAAACACCTTTCTAACGTCGTTTTTGGGAAAAAATACAAGGAAGCTGAAACAAGAAAAGAAGATTTAGAGAATCAAATCATTCAGCAGATTGCTCAACATCTAAATTCAACTTTACATCCTCAGATATCTACAGTAAATGACGGATTTGGTTTAATTAGGCATCTCATAAACGAGAGTACAGATATTTCTCAAGAACTTCTCAAGATTTCTAATCAGTTAATAGAAATTAGAGATGCTCTATTGGAAAAAGGTCATAACCCAATGCTACTTCGTGAAATCGAACAATTATCTACAAAATTAATTTTCGCTTCTAAAAGCAATAATCCTGAAGATATTCCAAGCAAGGAAGAAATATTGAATATGTTAAATGAAATACAAATTAGTTCGGGAATTGAGTAAAAACATTGATCAATTCTTTATGATTTTTTTTTCAAAATAACATTACTTTCTTATAGTAAGCATTTTAAATCAAAAGTAAGTTCCATTCAATAAGTTGTTTTGGAGAGATGAAAAATTGGATTCCTATAAGATTATTGCCTCAGAATCAGTAACAGAAGGTCATCCCGATAAAATATGTGATCAAATTTCAGACACCATCTTAGACGCCATTCTGGCTGAAGATCCAGATGCTCATGTTGCATGTGAATGTTTTGTAACAACTGGATTAGTTCTAATTGGTGGGGAAATAACCACTACAAAACCTGTAATCATAAACTATGAAGAGATTGTCAGAAGTACAATCAAGGAAATTGGTTATGATGATTCTAGTATTGGTTTTGATTATAGAGGGTGTGCCATTATTAACACCATACACTCACAATCACCCGACATAGCTAAAGGAGTAAGGAAGGGAGAAAAAGAAGAACAGGGGGCAGGAGATCAGGGCATCATGTATGGATATGCTACAAATGAAACGCCTGAATACATGCCTTTACCCATAGTTCTAGCTCACAAGCTAACACAAAGATTAACTGAAGTTAGGAAAAGGGGGATTTTACCCTTTTTAAGACCTGATGGAAAATCTTTGGTTGCTGTAGAGTATAAGAATGATATTCCTTTTAGAATAGAAGCTATTGTTATTGCAGCACAGCATATTGAAGAAATCACTAATGAAGAAATCAAAGCAGGTATTCAAAAAGAAGTGATAGAAAAGGTTGTATCAAAAGAATTAGTAGATGATAGAACTAAGATATTCATCAACAGAACTGGTCGTTTTGTAACTGGTGGACCTCATGGTGATGCGGGATTAACTGGTAGAAAAATAATTGTAGACACATATGGAGGGGTAGATTCTCATGGAGGAGGAGCGTTTTCAGGAAAAGATCCTTCCAAAGTAGATCGTTCAGCTTCCTATGTAGCAAGATATGCAGCAAAAAATGTTGTTGCATCTGAATTAGCAGATAAATGTGAAATACAAATATCCTATGCTATTGGAGAACCAAATCCCTTAGCTGTTAATGTGGAATGTTTTGGAACTGAGAAAGTGGATATAAAGAAATTAAAAGAAGTAGTTCTAAAAGTATTTGATTTCAAGCCTGGCTTAATAATAAACCATCTTAAACTGAAAAGACCAATTTATAAGAAAACTTCTTGTTATGGTCATTTTGGTAGAAACTTACCAGAATTTACTTGGGAAAAAACAGACAAGATTAATGAGTTGAAAAGAGAAGTAAACCTTTAATAAACACCCATTTTTTCTTTTTCGATTCAAAAACTTTTTTTATTCTTTTACTTTTGTTGTTCGAAAGCATGAATAACAGCAAAAGTTTCAGTGTCGAAAAAACAATACAAACAATTCTTATTGAAGAAAAACCCAAAACAGTAAGAAAGCTTATTCAAAGGACACTAGAGCTTACAGAAGCAAATGAAAAACAAGTCTATCAAACAATTAAAGATTTGGAAAGAAAAAACGCTATTCACCTAGGTTCACCTAAAATTACTAGAAAATTACCAAAAACTATCCCAGATTTTTTGTTTAGGTTACATTATTTTTCTGTCGAATTTTGGCTTATTTTAGGTCTTTGCACTCTTTTCTTCATTACAGTACTTCTAATTCCAGAAACCTCGCCTTTGTTATTTTTAAGAGTTATAGTAGGAGGAATATTTGGAGTCTTGATACCAGGTTGGACAATAGCGAATCTTATCTTTCCAAGATTATATGAAGCAATTGATCAATATGAGCGGATTTTGATTTCTTTAGGAATTAATATCGGAATAATGATTTTTTCAGGGTTAATATTAAATCAGATATGGGTTATGGAAACACCTTCGTTTGTCATAATAATTGGATCTCTTACAGTCTTTATTTTATTCTTAACTGTTCTATTACGCATTCTAATAGGCGCGGGAAAATTAGATTTCAATATTTCATTGTCTAGATTCAACATTTTCAGAAAGGGTGATACAAAATGAAGAGGTATCAGAAATTCATTTTGATTCTATGGATATTCGGTACCACTACAATGTTGTACAATCAAATACCAATTGCTCAAAGCCAAGCTGAACAAGAAGCATCTGCAGCCATTCAAGAAGCGGATGAAAAACTTACTTATGTATTAAAACTACTTGAAGAAATCCCCAATTATGATGAAGATATTCGTAACTTGACATTGCAAACTGATGTTGCGCGACAATTGATCAAAGAAGCTAAGGACAACTATGCAAGCAGCAACTTCACAATTTCTTATCAAAAGGCAACCGGGGCAATTCTACAACTTGATTCTATTATTGGAGAAATTGATTCTAAAATTCAAAGTAAGACACAGAACAAGATAGTTGTTCTTACGCTTGTGGGTGTGTTGGCGGGTTTAGGGGCAATAGTGTTTAGTTTTCTCTTCATTAGTAAAATATATCCTTGGTACGAGAACAAGAAAATTGAGGAATACAGTAAGCTCGAGATTAAGTATGATAATTCCAGAGGTGATGTGAAATGACAAAAGAAAAGAAGAGCTTGATTAAGAAGGTCAATTCGAAACTCACCCAATCCCAAGTAAATAGGATAATAACAATGTCAATTATTCTTGTAGTTATTGCATCTGTAATTGGTATTTCATCAAATGTATTTTTCCAAAAAAAACCAGATGGATTCTCAGAGTTATCTCTTCTAATGTATAATGATTTGACTGAAAATTTTGAAGCGAACAACTATCCGACACGAATCTACTCTTATGAAAATGCTTCAGTCTATTTTATGGTTAAAAATTTCGAGAATAGTGTAAAATATTATCAATTGCAAATAAAAGTAGTAGAACTTACACAAAACGTTAGTTCACAGCAACCAATTTCTGCTACATCATCCTTTACTCTCTATGCAAACGATACATTTGAAAAAATTTTATCACCTGCTACAAACGCGGAAAAAAGAGAAACTGGATTCCTTGCTGGAGATTACATTTGGGGACCAACTGAACTTGTATTATATGTAAATGCTGAAGTTGTAAGTAAAATCACTAGTCCTAATTTCCTCAAGATTGTATTTGAGCTTTGGGAATTCAATACAGAAAAAGAGAATTTTCAATATACAGGAGTATTTGTTTTTCTTGAATTAGATTATTAGGTGATGTCTTGAAGGTTAAAATGTTAATTTTGTCTGATATCCATAGCCAAAATATCACTTTACTCAATATTCTCCAATCAGTGAAAAATCTCAAAAAACCACCAACACATTGTTTAATTGCAGGAGATATAACTAATTTTGGTACCATTGTAGATATGAATCAGATCTTAAACACAGTTACTGATTACTTCAAAAAAGTGTTTTTTGTAATTGGAAATTGTGATCCTTATGCTAGAAACGAAGAACTTGAAACAGAAGCAATTAATGTAGATTCAAAAATACAAGAAATTGAATTCTTTAAGATTATTGGCTTTGGAACGCATAAACCAAAATTAAAACAAAAACTATTAAATAAGTTGAAAAAATCAAAAGACAGAGTTTGTCTTCTTACACATGCGCCACCCTACAATACACAAGCTGATATGGTATCGTTGAATAGACATACTGGTTCGATTGAATTGAGAAAATTTGTTGAAAAAAATTCTCACATATTTTTAGTTGTATCAGGACACATTCATAATTCACCAACTATAACTAAACTAAATAATTGCACGGTGGTTAATCCAGGCCCTGTCACAACAGGTAATTTTGCAATTATAGAAGTTGAACCAGATTTCAAAATAGAAGGAAAAATATTCAATTTATATGAGATGTAGAAAAATGAAGCAAAAAAATTGTAAACTTAAGTTTTTATCCAGTCAAGCAGAATTGAAGGAAGTACTTCAAAAAGCACATGAATATGTTAAAAATCAATTTCAGCTTTATGAGAATAAAATGTCGCATTCATTTGATCACATAATCCGAGTAACAAATACATGTTTAGAACTAGCACCAAAACTTGATGCACATTTGGATGTATTGCTTATTGCGTCTATTTTTCATGATGTGGGAAGGCCCATTGAGGAAATAAATGGAAGGTGTCACGCAGAAGTAAGTGCTGAAAAAGCTGCAGAATTTCTAGATAAATTGAACCTCACAGAGCTAAAGCAAGATGTAACTGAAGCTATTCTTTCTCACAGATTCAGTAAAAACATAGCTCCAAAGACACGGGAGGCAAAAATACTACGAGATGCTGATGCACTTGACGCATTAGGAGCAATTGGTCTTTACAGAACCATCAGCTTCAGCTGTGAGAGGGGTCTTAAAATGAAGGAATCTTTAATTCATTTTGATGAAAAGCTCTTTAAACTCCCCTCAATGATGCACTTCCCGATAACTAAGAATATAGCAGAAGACAAATGTAACATTCTAAATGAATTTATTAAAAAAGTAGGAGAAGAGTCAAGTAACATTCACTTCAATACCTTTATGTATAATGTATAGTCAAAAAATATTAGGTTTCAAAGCAGAATTTTAAATATAGCTAAATGCATAGATTCTACTTGGATAATACTGTAGTGGTGAACTAATGGCAACTCTTGAAAAAGGTGATATGGTAAACATAAATTATACTGGGAGAACACAAGAAGACAAGAAAGTATTTGATACTACATTTGAAAACATAGCAAAAAAAGAAAATGTTTTTGATGAGAAAGCGGTTTACCGACCTTTTACCCTTATAATTGGAAAAAATTGGTTACCCGTTGGTCTTGAAGAGGAATTAGTGGGGATGAAAGAGGGGCAGAAGAAAATAATTGAAATTGAAGCAAAAAAAGGATTTGGATTAAGAGATCGTTCTCAGATTAGGTTAATACAAAGAAGAGAGTTTCAAAGACATCAAATCAAACCAAAGGAAGATATGAAAGCAGAGATTGGCGGTCAAATTGGGCGTATCTTGAAGGTTTCAAGTAGTAGAGTAAAGGTAGATTTTAATCACGATTTAGCAGGAATGGATTTAGTTTATGAAATTGAAATTGTAAAGAAAGTTACAGAGGTTAAGGAACAGTTCATATGCTTACTCGAAAAAAGATTACCGGGAGTTGATTTTACTTCGACAAAAATAGAGATTAAAGGAAAGGTCATTGAAGTAGAATTACCAAAAGATACTAGATTCATGGAGTATATACAGTTTATTCGAAATGGTGTTACAAGAGATTTAGGAGAAATATCAAATAAGTATGATAAGGTCTCTTTTATAGAATATTATGACATTGAAAAGAAATAAGATTATTCATTCATTTATTTTTTACTTTATTTGCTTCAACCAAAACTAGATTATACCCGAGTGAGCAATTGATATCTTTCATACTCTTAATAATTTTAATTTTTGAAGATTCTGTATATTTTATCGGAACACAAAAATCATAATTTTCACACAATACCTCAGAACAATTAATGGGTTTTCGAGTTGTTATTAGGTTATCCAAATATTTTTGTTTTTCAACTGCTATTAAGTCACTTATCTTTTGTACCTCACAGACAATCATAATCCCATTATCAATCAGACATGGATGTTCTTTATCTCTAATATCTACAACCTCATAAGAAGAACCTATTTCAAGCTGTTCAATGCAAACTTGTATGAATTGACAGTTTTTACAAGTTTGTGTTTCACCTTGATGAATAAAGCAATAGCCTATTTTTGCTACATCCTTTGGTATAAATGAAATCAACATATCTAAGTTGATTAAGAAATTATCTTCTTTAATATTCTCAAATGTATGTTAAATAATCACTTCTGTAATACTAGCAGTATTAACAGCCGCTTCATGAGTTAATCCATCCTTTCCTAGAATAGTAAATCTCTGAGGGCGTATTGTATGAGCTATTTTTAGAGCTTGGAGAATTTCCTCATCCTTTAAACCCAAATCTTTTGCCCTAGTTGGTAAACCTAGATTTTGCATGATTGATCGAATATTTTCCCAATCTAGATCGTGTAAATATGCCATCATTATTGTACCAAGAGCACATTGCTCCCCATGTAAAGCTGGTTTTTCAGCAAATGAATCTAATGCATGACTAAACATATGCTCAGATCCACTTCCTGGTCTAGATGATCCAGCAACACACATTGCCAAGGAACTACTAATTAGAGCTTTTACAACAATCCTACTATAACCCTCAGCCTGACTTTTAATAAGATCTGCATTCTTAGTAATCAATTTTACAGTCATATCTGAAAGTGCGATTGAATATTCACTAATCAGTTCATTTTTCAGTCTGTGTGAAAGCAACCAATCTTTAATCGCTGTTTTCTTCGCAATGATATCACCACAACCTGCTGCAGTAAATCTATATGGAGATTTATCAAGAATTAGTGTATCTGCAATTACTGCAATTGGGGGTAAAGCTTGAATAGAGTGTCTCTTATCTGAACCTATAATTGAAGCTCTTGAACTAGCTACACCATCATGACTTGCAATTGTTGGTATTGAAATGAATCTTTGATTGGATTTGAAAGCTACAGATTTAGCGATATCAATTGGTTTTCCTCCCCCTAGGCCAATGACAAAATCGGGTTGAATTTCTTCGTGTATACTTAACTGCTTATCTACTTCATCTAATGTACTATCCTGAATAGTACTTGTATATACACTGTGGTTTTCACTGTCGGATAGAATATCCTCTACTTCTTTTCCTATTCGTAATCTCAGAAAATCATCTGTAATCAGTAAAGCTTTGCTACCTAATGATAGACGATCAATGATTTCTGGCAGGCTGTTTAGCATATCAGCGCCTAAGCACAAAAGAGTTGGTAATTCTATGAATTTAAATTCATTAGTAATATTAGACATTCTAAGAAGTTATTCTAATAGGTTACTTTTATATTTTAACTTGAAATTGTTATCAAAATCAAGTTGATAATATTGTCCCTCCAAAAAGAATATGATGTGTTCGAATTAGGTAGTAAATTAGGTTATTTACCCTATATGATTGATAGGTTCATAGAAATGCTTGGAGAGAGTGAAACAAAAGAATTAATCAAATTTAATGAAACTACTCTACCTCAATCCATTCGATTGAATTCACTTAGAAGTACGTTTGAAAACTCTGAGATATTATTGAAAAAGAAAGGAATTCAGCTAGAGAAAAACACGGAATTTCCTGAATCTAGAGTTATTACAAAATCACCCCATCCTATTGGAGCAACACCTGAATATCTCAATGGCTTTTACATGTTACAAGGTAAGAACTCTCTTTACCCTCCACGAATTTTAGACCCACAAGAAGGAGAACTTATAGGAGATTTTGCTGCAGCACCTGGAGGAAAAACAACTCACCTAGCACAGTTAATGAACAATAAGGGGACCATAATTGCGTTGGAAATAAGCGCTAATAGGTGTAGAAGCTTAAAATCTAATTTATCGAGAATGGGAGTCGAAAATACAGCTGTTTTCCAAATGGATGCACGTAATGCAAAAGATTTCAATCTACAGTTTGATAAAATTCTTCTTGATGTTCCATGCTCGGGTTCAGGAATTATAATAACTGATCCAACTAGAAAGAAAAGCAAATCTTTGAAAGACATCTTACATTATCATGATTATCAAGTTTCATTACTGACAACTGCTCTTAACGTTCTAAAAACTGATGGGGAACTTGTTTATTGTACATGTTCTTTGGAACCTGAAGAAAATGAATTAGTAATCTCTGACATTTTGAAGAAAGCTGATGTAGAATTAAGTGAGATTAAAGTTAAAGCGAGACCTGGAATAACAAACTTCCTTGATATGGATTTAGAAAAAAACCTTACAAAAACAAGAAGATTGTATCCACATAAAACAAATGGAGAAGGATTCTTTATTGCAAAACTGGTGAAAAATGATGAATAAACCAACTTTTCGAATTAGAACGAAAGAAGAAAATAAGCTTATTATGGATACAATAGAAGCTGATTTTGGTACAAATATTCTAGTAGTATTCAAAGAATATAATTTTTGGATAAAGGAAGGTAAAGTAAAGGAGGTATTCACAGTTCCTAAGGAGAGCTCAGATTTAATCACAAAAATCTCCATGTTAGAACCTTATTCAGCAGGGATACCTATAGGAAGTATTTGGTCAAATTCATTTCATCTTGAAATCGAAGGAGCAAACATGATTGCCAACTACACATCAAAGAAAATTATTGTGAAAACTGTTCAAATTCTATATGGAAAACCTATATTCAAAGAGAATATTACTAAATATGAAGAAGATTTTGATAAAAATGACCAAATAATAGTTATAGGAGAAAATAGGCTTCTCTATGGGATTGGAAGGGTAGAAATTAGTAGTAAAGAGCTTTCCTCGTTAAAAGAAAATACAATTGTAATAAAAGGATCAAGAAAAAAGCCATTAGATGTTGGCTGGTATTTAAGAGGAGGAGGTTGAAGATTATTCCTTTTGGAAAGCACAATCAAGTTGAAGGAAATCAAGTTATAACAAGCAAAAACAAAAAGTATTTAAATACAGTTCAGAGATTTAATTTAGTTTTAAACTTTGTTTAAGCAAATATGAGGGCTTGTTCTTCAAAAATATTTGTTTTTAAGGAATACAGTAGGTTTGAACACTTTGAGCTATAGAGAAGTATTAGAAAAGATATCTGAAGACATACATAACGAACTACCTGATAACTCTGAAATTACTACTATAGAATTTGAGGGACCAGAGGTTGCAGTTTATTCTAAGAAACCCCGGGTGTTAGTTGACGATGAAACAATTGTAAAGGAATTGGCTAAGAAATTAAGGAAAAGAATAGTTATTCGTTCAGATCCTAGTGTAAGACTACCAAAGGATGAAACAATTTTCGCGATAAATGATTTAGTTGGAAAAGAGGGAGAGATTACCAATATCGATTTTGATGAACTGGTTGGTGAAGTAATCATAGAAGCATTGAAACCTGGTGTTATAATAGGGAAATCAGGTGAAATGTTACGTAATATAATTGCAAAAACATTATGGCGACCAAGAGTCATGAGAACCCCTCCAATCGAATCAAGGGTTATAAAAACTATAAGACACCTTTATCAAGAACATTCAAAGAAACGTCAAGAAGTTCTTAGAACTGTTGGAAAGAGGATTCACAGACCAATAATTTACAGAGATGATACAATAAGGGTAACAGCTCTAGGTGGTTATGCAGAAGTAGGTAGAAGTTCTTCCTTAATACAAACTGGAGAAAGTAGAGCACTAATTGATTGTGGAATCAATGTTGGGAGTAACACCCCAAATAATACCTTCCCAAGATTTGATTTACCAGAATTTGACATTGAACAACTTGATGCGGTTGTGATATCACATGCTCATCTTGATCATTCGGGTTTTGTTCCTTATCTGTTCAAGTATGGATACAAAGGTGCAGTATACACTACACGACCAACTAGAGATTTAATGACAATGCTGCAAATTGACTATCTTGATGTAGCAAATAAAGAAGGTAAAACATTACCATATCAACAAAAGGACATCAGAAATTCAGTCTTACATACTATTGTTTTAGATTATGGAGAAGTAACTGATATAACTCCAGATATTCGGCTAACTTTTCATAATGCAGGTCATATAATTGGTAGTGCTATTCCTCACCTCCATATTGGAGAAGGGGTCTACAATGTTGCTTTCGCACAAGATATAAAATTCGCTAAATCCAATCTATTAGATTCTGCTAACGCAAGGTTTCCAAGATTAGAAACATTATTTATTGAATCAACTTACGGCAAACCACAAGATGTTCTTCCTTCAAGAATTGAATGTGAAAAAATGTTGAGAAACATAATTCATGACACTATTCAAAAAGGAGGTAAAGTTCTAATTCCGGTACTTGCAGTGGGAAGGGCTCAAGAAATACTTGTAGTTTTGGAAGGTCTAATGAGATCTGGAGAACTTCCAAAGATTCCAATATATACTGACGGTATGATAAGAGAAGCTTCAGCAATTACAACAGCTCATCCTGAATTCTTATCAAAGAATTTGAGAGAAAGAATTTTCCATGAAGGAGAGAATCCTTTCCTAGCTGAGCAGATGAAACATGTAGGAGCTAGTGAAGAAAGGGAGTTAATCATTGAAGGCGATCCAGCAATAATCTTGGCTACAAGTGGTATGATGAATGGAGGACCCAGTGTACAATACTTCAAAGCTCTTTGTTCAGACCCAAATAATGCACTAATCTTTGTAAGTTATCAAGGAAAAGGAACTCTAGGGAGTAAAATCAAAAAAGGGATTACAGAACTTCAAATGGTTGAAAATAGAAAAACTGTGATGTATCATATAGAAATGGCCGTTCATAGCATTTCTGGTTTCACTGGTCATAGTGATAGAAGGGAGTTAGAAAATTATATCAATAAAGTTACTCCAAAACCAGAAAGAGTTGTTGTTATTCATGGGGAAGAATCAAAAGTAACAAAGTTTGCATCGTGGGTATACAAAACCACAAAGAGAGAAAGTCTTGCGCCTCCTAATGGAACAACTATCAGATTGAAATAAATAAACATCTAGAACTGAAATTCCCAAATGGAATCTCTGAGATGATGGAGATTCTTAATAACCTTCCCTTTATTAGATTTTGAAAAGTCTTTTGAGGAAATTAACGATTGTCCTATGCCAATTATAGAATTTGCCCTCTCTTCATGAATGACAACAATTGAACCTTCTTTTATCTCTTCGTCAAAAAAGACAATTCCTGGAGCCATAACATCAGCTCCGTTAGTAATAAACCTGATCGCTCCAATATCAACCACAATTTTAGGAAGGGAATAAACATGTTGTCGCAAAAAATGGATTGTAGGTATTTTCATATTTTCATGGTCAAAAACCCATATTTTACGATTATTAACAATAAAAGTTCCAATATCTGTTCTAACTTCTTCAATTATTATATCTCTTTGCAAAGAATTTGTTATGTCCTCACCAAAAAATTCTGTTAATTGAGCAATTAATGCTCTTTTATCCTTTTTTGATAAGTGATTTCTTGCTTTAATTTGCATAGCAATACATTCCAAAAATCATCATTTTTGTAATCTTTCAAGAATAGAACTATAAGACTTTTTTATTGCCTCATATCTATCTTTTGATGACATTCCTAGAACATACATTTGTTCTTCATTTTCTAATCTTCGTGTATATTCTTCTCTCAATGAAGAAATGAATGTATCAATTGCATCTCTTACATTAGAAAGTAAATCTATTCCGGGCGAGGGTATGGTGTAGATATACTTCAAGGTTGGATATGTGTCAGCTTTTCTCTCTATTAATCCTATCTCTAACATTTGCTTGAGATGTTTTTCAACAGCAGGTCTCGAAATACCTAATTCTTTTGTAAGTTCATCCGCTGTTAATTTCATATTTCCTAAAAGTGTAAGGATTTTTCTCCTAGTACCATCGCGGAAAATTGAATAAATGACATCTACAATAGGGCTTTCCTTTTGAGAATCATCTATAATCTCTGACATATATCAGACATCTGGTTCTCTACTTAAATTGTTGTCGGTTAAACTTCTCGGTTTAAGCGTGCAACTTAAGATTTAAGTTTATTACCTAATTGATTAAAAAAAACATTATATAAAATGCTGATAAATTAGTTTTAAGGTGTAAGTAATGAGTCAAAATGACATAAGAATGTATAAAGAACTCTTAGATCTCCTAGAAAAGAGGAAAGAAGAAGGCGAGATCGACAAGGCTAGCTATGAAGAATTAAAGGAAAGATACACTGAAAAATTGAGTTCAGCTAGACAAGAGTTGGAATTTAGAAAAGATGCACCTGACATAAAAGTATCAGGAGCAAAAACTTTCACACAAGATTCTATTACTATCTCTGGTGCTGCCACAATATCTGGAGGGAAAGTGGCAAGAGATATAAGAATCTCTGGATCAGGTAAAATCTCTGGAGATATTGAATGTGAAGCATTACGCTGTTCTGGATCAGTTAAAGCTTATGGAAATGTACTCGCACATGGTGAAGTAAAATGTTCAGGTTCATTTAGATGCGAAAAAAATTTACATACTGATGAAAATGCTTCATTTAGTGGTTCAGCAAGAGTTTCGGGAGAAACTGTAATTCAAGGACATCTTTCAGTAACTGGATCCTATAAAAGTGAAAAGAATACACAGGCTATTAGAGGAGCTACCCTCACAGGTTCTTCTACAATAGGAGCTAACCTACTTTCTGAAAATACAATTAAAATTGGAGGAAAGGCACGCATTGAGAAAAACATCTTGTGTGATAGTGTATTAATAGAAGGCAGAAGAACCGTTTTTGAATCTTGGTTTTTCAGGAAAGCCAAAAAAATAGTAACTGTTTATGGAAGCATTGTTGCACAAAATGAAGTAGATGTTCAGGATGTTAAAGTATTTAAGAACATTAAGGGAAGGGTTGTAAAACTAGGCCCTAATACTTTGGTAGAGGGGAGAGTATATTATGTTGAAGATTTATTCATGGCAGATAGTGTGAAGCTGATGAAAGACCCCAAGAAAGTATCTCAAGAAGAAATTAAACTCTAGATACTTTCTTTGATATCTCTCTCTTTCTTTTTCATTATCAATTATTCTGTTTCTGAAGATAGAATCTAGATCTGATATAAGGGCGAGAATTTTTCCTTTAAATATTCTATATGATATCTTGGTGTCAGGTCTTCTCCAGTGATACTTTTAACCATATCGAGACAATCCAAAGTTCCACCCCTCTGATGTATATTTAGTTCAAACCATTGACGGATGGGGGTGAATTTGCCATTTTGTAGAGATGCTTTCCAATCAGGAAGATCTTGAGACAATTTAGCAGTTATTTGAGAAGAGATTAAGTCACCTATTCCATAACCAAAGAAGTAACCGTAATATTGTGAATACCAATGCAAATCTTGCATCAATCCTAAAGTATCATTTGGAACATCCACACCTAAATATTGCTTGTATTTTTCATTCCAGACTTGAGGTAATTCTTTCGTATTTATCTTCCCAGCAAACCAATCTCTTTCTATTTCAAACCGGATTATGATGTGCAAAATATAAGTAACTTCATCAGCTTGAATTCTAATAAAACCAGGATTCACCGCATTAAGAGCAAAATAGAAATCTTCCAAAGATATATTCTTGAAAGCACCTGCAGTATCTGTTTGAAACTGAGGATAATAATAATTCCAAAACTCTTTTGAGCTGGTAATAATGTTTTCAAAAAATCTCGATTGTGATTCCCCAAAACTTGGAGACGACATGCGATAGATAGGTTGATTGAACCATTCTTCCTTTCCTTGTAATCCATGAATGGCGTGACCACATTCATGTGCCCCCGCAAGAAAAGCAGATAAAACATGGTCTTCGTGATACTTTACTGTAACCCTGACATCTTTAAAACCACCACCAATCGTTAAAGGATGTTCAACTTCAGCAATATTTCCAACTGCATTATCTGAATAGAAATCATATTCTAAGAAACGTGCAAGGTTTTCAACCATTTTCACTTGAGTTGAGCGTGAAACATTCCTACTAAGAAATGATCTATCAGGTTTTACTTCTGATTCAGAGCATTTCTTGATAAAAGGAATAAGAAAGGACTTCACTTCATCAAAGAGATTAGTAAGTATTTTCACACTAAAACCCTTATCTCGACTATCTATAAGTGCATTAAAAGAATCATCCATATTTTTTGATTTAGCCAAGAGAGTGGTAGACTCTACATTGAGAGCGAATAAATCTTCTAAATCAGGAAAAACCATTTGAAAGTCAGATTTTGCCTTAGCTTTTTTCCAAACTTCAAGAGTTTTGTTTGATTGAGCAGCAATTTTTCCTACTAACTCAGATGGAAGAATTGTTCTATCATCATAAGCTCTTCTAATCAATTCAATATTTCTTCTTTGAAAATCATCAAGGGAATTATCTTTTTCACATGTTCCTAATAATGTACCTATTTCAGGTTTGGTAGTTAAACCATGAATTTTTTGACTAATATATTGAAATTGTTTTGCTCTATGCCCTACTGCGGCAGGGGGCATGTGAGTATTCATATCCCAGTAAAGAACTCCACTAATTGAATTTAATAGTTGTATTTCTTGATAATTTTCTAATAAGTCATCATATGCTTTGCTCATTTAATATCACTTACAAAAAGACGAATGGTGTTCAAAAATATTATCCCTTGAATAGAAAAAGTAAGTAGGAGACAGATTATTTACTTCCAAGATATTTTACTTTGTCTCCTAGCTGCTCTTCAATGCGTAATAGTTGGTTATATTTTGCAGTACGTTCTCCTCTTGCAGGAGCACCGGTTTTTATTCGCTCAGCTCCAAGAGCTACAGCTAAATCAGCAATGAAAGCATCTTCTGTTTCTCCTGATCTGTGAGAGATATTTATACCCCAACCGTTGTTACGTGCTAGATTAGCAGCTTGAATAGATTCAGTTAATGTTCCGATTTGATTGACTTTTAGTAAAAGATAATTTGCAGCTTTCTTATCAATCGCCATCTGTATTCTCTTTGGATTTGTTACAGTTAAATCATCTGCAACTACAGATATACTAGGTACTTTTGCATGTAATTTAGCAAAAGACTCAAAATCATTTTCATCAAATGGATCTTCAATTGAAATTATTGGATACTGATTAACTAAATTAACATAATAGTCGACAAGCTCACTACCAGTTAGTTTCTTTCCATCAACTTCATACAAGGAATCTTCAAAGAATTCAGATGCTGCAGAATCCAATCCAATAGAGATCTGTTTTCCAGGCTTATAACCTGCATCTTCAATGGCTTCAACTAGCATATCAAGTGCTTCGGGTGCAGTATCAACTGGACTACC
>DXJF01000065.1 GCA_019057375.1 Candidatus Heimdallarchaeota archaeon | reverse complement strand
CTTCTTTAGAATATCAAGCTCTACCGCTTTTTGAAAGCTCATTTCTACCAAGTTGACTATTGGTGATTCTTCAATCTGTATATCATTATAATCTTTGAATGTTGCAGCTAAGATACAAATTTTTGTGTAAACTTTTTTTCCATCTTTTATTAATTCAAGTGGAAAATTCTGATTAAGTTCATGTAAAACTTGCATAAACTTGAGTGAACTTGTTATCTCAGATTTATCAAATACTACTTTCTTTTCACTTTCAGCTACTAAAAGAGGATAAAATTTTACTTTTTTCAAAGCCAGTTTTAGTTTTAAAAATGATCGAATGTGATACCACTCATTATATTGCGATTGGATTGGTATAAAAGGTCTTAAACTTTTTATTTCATATAGATAACGTTTCTTTCTGTAAAAATAAATGAAATTATCTGGAGACCATTTTAAGTAGCACTTTGTATATTGTGGCACAAAAAGATCTTTTCCATTATCTTGAATAAGCTGCCTTCCTTTTCTTCTTAAATCCCTTAGCATCTTATAAAATTTTTCAGTGTAAATAAAGAGTTTGAAGTGAGCTCTTCTCTCTTCTCTGTATAGAAGCTCTACCAAAGGATATAAACAGAATGAAGTAATTGTGATATTCTCCATCTTAGTCACATTTATTTAGACCATTCTTTTAATAAAGTATCGTAATAATCGAAATTCAGCGACCGTCTTCTCCGATATAAGCTTTCAAGTAGAAATATTTTCTTGATTTTTTCTTTATACATGAAGCTTAATAAATCTGCAAAATTAATTACACATTCTTGAGGTAATCGCAGAATCAACACAATCCCTTCTGATTCATTTGATTGATAGGGTTCTGAATAAACTTCTGGTAAGAAGGACAATCTTGAGTGAATATCTAGCTGATTTTGTATATTCTCTTCTAATATGATAATTATATTACTTAAGCCAAAAATAGGTTGTGGGTTTATTCTAGTGGTAAAAACCTCTTGTTCTTTAAAATAATCAATGTATTTTCTTACTATTGTAGATGAAAGTTGAGTATGTTTCTGGATTCTACTCTGTGTTATATCACAGTATTTAATGATATACTCTAGAATATCTATTCCTGATTTGTTCAATTGAATTAAAGAAGGTTTATCATCAGAAAATTCAGCTATAGGCTCAGTTATATCTCCAGTTTTTCCTGAGTGAAATTCCACGAATTTTACTAGAGGATTTTCCCAACTAGTAGTTTTATAATTATATAAGGAATAATTGAAAGATTTTAGTCTATTAATTCTCTTAAGTTCTATTATTTCAACTTTCTCTGGATAAATTTTCTTTTTGATCAGGTTCAATTCATGTTCTAAAAGATGCAGATTTTTTTCTTTCTCATTTACGATATGAAAACTAATTAGAGTTTTTTCTCCTAAAAAACTAAAATAGAAATTTCTAAAGGAATCAAGACTTTCAAATGTATCAATAAAGTCTTCTCTGTAGCCTTTAGGATTTTGGATGAGTACTACATAAGGATATAACAGTAATTTTGATACATTGATTGTGATTCCTTCGTATATCAATCCTTTTTGTTTAAGTGATTTAAGATATCTCAAAATGTTTGATTTATTTTTATTACACAAATTGCTTAAATCAGTTAAAGCTGAAGTTTGATGTTTGATGATCGTAGTAAAAAGTTCATATTCAGTTTTTGTAAATTCTGGGTAAATTTGCTTTCTCAAGTGTAAAAATAGTTCAAGATACATTTCCCAACCAAGATCTTCTTTTTTATCAAGTAACATGAAAAGTTTGCTTAACGATGAATGATTATTAATGAATGGTTTGTATATATCAGGTATTTTGTAGACTAATCCTTTGTACTCCATTGATTTGCTTTTTTTTTCCCAAAAATCTTCCCATCTACTTTGCACTTCTGGTTGAGATGCAAGGAGATTATAATATTGAAAACATAAGAGATCCCATTTAGGTGTGTATAATTGAATGTTATCCTTCAGTAATCTATGTTTAAAGGACTGAAATTCTTCTTTTAAAATTTCTTTTACCTCATTAAGACTTATCTTTGTCAAAGAAGATGAATCAGATGTCATTGTTATATAATTATGAATATAGATAAGCTATTAAATTATTCCGAAAGAAACTTTGTCCATTCTTGGACAATCAATAATTTCAGCTTTCACCTTCTGGAATTGATGAATTCCAATCTTTTGCGTATTGCTAACTGTACAACAACTCTTTGTTATTGTCCATTCCATTAAGATCATCAATGAAAAGTGGTGAGAAAATGAAATCAGATAATTGGATTTGTCCTCCAAATGGTGACCCAAATGACCCTGAACCCCTTCCAGTTCCATAAAGCGGATTAAGAGGAGTATAAAATCTCCTCAACTTCTGTCTACGGACTTGAAGCTTCCAAGGTAATTATGTTCTTTTTCTTTATATTTTTTACTATTTTTTCTATTTTAAGCTACATTTTTAAATTCTTGAACTAAAAATGGAGAAGGTAATCATAGTGAGATTATTAATCAAATTTCACCCAAAGTGGAATTATGCGGATGGTCGTGTAACTAAACATGATGTTCAAGGATTTATTTACAATCTTTTCAGAACTCAAAATGGAAAAGTAAGTCTGAAGCATGATACGAAACAATTCAAATTCTTTTGTTTCAATGACATTTATCCAATTGGGGATTTTAAGAAAAATGAAGACAAGAATTTGTTAGTTAGCTCTCCCTCTAAAACCTTCATTAATGCATTAGAGTACAATCTTAATATTCAAAGAGGGTATCATTTAGGCGGATGTCCGATCGCAATTAGATCAGTTAAGAAATTTGAACTACAGAATAAATTTTTATTTACAACAGGTAGTCCAATCGTCCTTTACAAAGATAGCAAGAAGAACGAATATTTTAGTTTCAAAAAGCATAGAGATTTTGAGTTTTTTCTTAGAAGATTAAAAGAGAATGCAGTAAAAAAATACAATATTTTCTTCAATGAATCATTTCAACTAAAACAACAAATATTCTCTGATTTTGAATTTAGGAAAGAAGTCATAATACACAATTCTAAATGTGATAAATCATTTATTCATATTGGATCTACTTGGAGAAAAATTGGAAATGAATCCACTGATAAAAGTCTTAATAAATTTTTTAAATTCATCATGGACACAGGATTGGGAGAAAAAAATAGCATGGGGTTTGGATTTCTGAATCCAATTAGAGAATAGTAAGCTAATAAATTGAATTATTGTAAAAAAGCAACTGATTTTGACTATTTTCATTGATTTCCAATTCTTTTATAAAACACAATACATTATCGAAAACAACCTTAAGAGGAAACAAACTTGATACAAGCTGTAAGGAACTTAGGAAATTCTATAAAAAGTATAAACTCGGAAGAGTTCAAGAATCCAATAGACATCTTCATTGACAATATACAATATTCTCACGTAATCTACATTCAACTCGATCTTAAGAATGAAAATCAATGTAGTTACAATTCAATCAATGTTAAACAAATCAAGCCTGAAATAACTAATAAGCTGTTACTTCGTTTTTACCAAGGTAATGTAAAAACCTATCCATCTCCTATAAAGAAGTTTAGCTCAAAGAAAATTGAGAAAAACTTTGAAGATGCTATTCTAGGATGGTTTGAGAGAGAAATAAATGATGATCTGTTAGACGATAAAACAAGGATTTTTTGTACAAATATTGCCTCTTGCTTAAAGGATTCATCAGAGAAGATAATTGAAGACATTTCGTCAATCGTCACAGATTTTAAATTTCCTGAGAAAAGTAATATAATTCTTACACTAATTTTTTGCAAGAATAATCAAGAACTTTATTTGAGAGACTTCAAGGTATTTAGAGAGATTTTTCTTCAGAGAACAATGGAAAAATTTGAATCCAAATGGAATATAACCTCAATAAAACAAAACGCCATATGTACTTTATGCCATGAAAATAAGTCATTAGTTTACGGTTGTGCTTCTGATATATTTTCGTGGTATACTCTAGATAAAAGAAGTTTTGCTCCATTCATGGATAATAACAATGCATGGAAATTATTTCCTGTTTGTGAAGATTGTATCCAAGATTTAGAATTAGGGAAAAAATTTATTGAAAAAAATCTGAATTTACTATTTAACAATTATTGTCCATATTACTTTATTCCCTATTTCTTGACTGAACAATTAATCGATGAGAATTATCTTGAGAAACTGAAAGGAATAAGAAATATTACTCTTACCAGGAAGAAGAATGCAACAGAGAATACTCTAGAAGAACAAAGTGAGAGAGAAAAAAGACTTAAATCAAAAAAAGTAATAAGATTGGATGAATCAATTTACGAGAATATTTTCGATACTAAAAAACACGATACAATTAGGATGCTCGGGGATAAGGAATTAAATAGTGTCTTGCTTTCTCATAAGACATTGATGAATTTCATTTTCTATCATAAATCTCAAAGTTCGATTGAGATTTTGGGGACAATAGAGGACGTATTACCTTCCAGATTCAGTGTACTAGCTGATTATATTAGATTAATTGAACAGTCTTCGATTTTTGAAAGAGAAAATTTTAATCTCGGAGCAATTTTATACCATCTGTATCCAAAAATAGATAAAATTGCAAATCCCTCATATATTTTAGCTTTAGAATCAATCTTGAAATCATTAAAACTAAGCTATAATGTAATAATAGACGATATATCAGCACTATCAAGCAATATTATGGTTGATACTTTCTCAAAATCACAAAAGCTTACTAAGTTTCAACAAAAGGGAACGAAAAGAATTTCACAGTCTACTTTTCAGATTGTTTCGATGTTTCAATATCTCGTGTTTCTAAATAAGTTAGGTTTGATTGAAACCAAGAGGAAGAAAAATATGAAAGATAAAGAGAAAATGGTAGAAAGCAGAACAAGCTATAGTAATGACAAAAGAGTCGAAAGTTTAAATAAAACTTTTGAGGATTTTGAAGAGTTTTTTTATTTACCCATTATAAAAGCAGTTTTTATTTTAGGAGTATTAACACAGCTCCTTCTCAACAAACAATATGTTGAGCTAAACAGATCGACTCCATTTATAAACAAACTCAATGGGTTTAAAATGAATAAAAGAGTAATTATTAAACTTCTCCCTGAACTCCAAAATAAATTAAGAGAGTACAAATTAGCTTACAAATCAATTGAAGAACTTATGTCTTTGTATTTTCTTGTAAGCGGAGAAAATTGGGAAGCAACTAATAATGAATTGAGTTTTTATTTTGTATTAGGCATGAATACTGCTAGATATTATAAAATTAAAAAAGAAGTGGAATAAATGAATGAAATAATTAAAAATAGATCAGAAATAGTGTTCTTGTATGACATTACTGATGCAAATCCTAATGGAGATCCTGCGGATAGTAATAAACCAAGAATAGATGAAAGCTGCGGGATAAATCTTGTAACTGATGTAAGATTAAAAAGAACTATTCGGGATTACATTCTAAAGTTCAAAGGACAAGAAATTTTTGTTAGGAAGGTTTCAAAAAAAGATGGTTCTATTGCTATGGCAAAAGATAGGGCTAAAGAATTTAGCAATAATCCTGAGAAAATAATCTCTGAGTGTATTGATGTAAGGATGTTTGGTGGAACAATCCCTATAAGTGACAAAAAGGAAAAAGGTGAAGATAAAGGGAGTATCACACTTACGGGACCAATTCAATTTAATATGGGTCGGTCTCTTCACCGGGTAGAAACTAAACACATTAAAGGAACTGGTGCATTTGCATCAAAACCAGGAGCAAAACAGCAAACATTTCGAGAAGAATATATACTCCCATACGCCATTATTGGATTTCATGGAATCATAAATGAAAATGCTGCAATGGATACTTCTCTAACAACTAGTGATAAAGAAGTACTTATGGATAGCATATGGAATGGAACTGAAAATCTCATTACAAGAAGTAAGTTTGGTCAAGTACCAAGATTACTCATAGAGGTCATTTTTCAAGAGGAAAACTTCCACATAGGAGAATTGAATAAATCATTCAAACTTGTTCTGAACCCAAGAATAAAAGATGAAGAAGATATTCGTTCATTAGATGATTTTCATTTAGAAGCATCTGATTTCGTAAACATAGTTGGAAAAAATAAAGCAAAAATTCATAAGATACGTTATAAGGAAAATCCAAAGCTCCACATATTTATAGAAGATACTCAAAAGAGCATAGAGGAAATTTTGAAAGACCTAGATATTGATTATGATGAATTTGAATTCTAGATAAGAACAAGTGGTTGATGCATATGAACACTGTTACTTCAGAGAAAAAGCAAACTCTAATTTTCGATGTTTGGGGAGATTTTGCTCACTTTAAGCAAAATTTCGCTACAACGTCAGCAATAACTTTTAGCTTTCCACCACGAAACACTCTTGCAGGTTTGATAGGAGCTATTTTAGGTATAAAAAGAAATGAATTTCCTAAAATACTTTCACCAGATGAATGCGATCTTGCTCTTTCTATTAAAAGTGATGTAAAAAAAATTACTATGAAAATCAATCTAGTGAATTCTAAAGCTCTAGTAAATGAAAGATTTCTAAACTATTTTAAACAGCATACACAGATACCCTTTCAGTTTTTAGTGAACCCAAAGTACAGAGTATACTTTAGTTGTACTGATTTGAATCTTTTTGATAAACTAAAAGAAAATATAAAGTTTCATAAGAGCTATTATACTCCAGCTTTAGGACTAAGTAATCTAATTTGCGATTTCAGGTATGTGAAAGAGATGAGTCTTGACAAAGTTCTTACTGAAAAAGAAGTAAGAATAACAAGTGTTATTCCGTTGTCCAACATTAAAGAATTAAATATTGAGACAAACAAAGTGATTAGAACAGAAAATGTTCCTAGATTCATTAATTCAGAAAGAGAAACTTTGGAATATCAAAATGTTATATTGAGCCCGTTAGCTAACGATATATTAAATATTATACCTAAAAATGAAGTTTGGAGGACAAAAAAAGATGAACATATCTGCTTCCTCTGAAAATATTTTTTCACATCCCAATAAGCTGCTAGTATCACATCTGCTGGAAACAAGAGATGAAGCATTAAAATATATTGACAATCTTAGTATAGATTTTAATCTCTCAAAAAATATCTTGAAAAAAACAATAGAAATTATTACTCTTACACATGATTTAGGGAAAGCAACAATATTCTTTCAAGAATACCTAAAAGCTTCTGAAAAGGAGGACTATTCAACTGTAAGAAAACTTAAACAAAACAAACTACATACCCATAGTCTACTATCTGCAGTATATACATTTTCTGCTCTTTATAAGCTAATAAGGGATAAATCCTATGTAAACAATTTAAAAATTGAACAAGAGAAAAGGTTAAGCTTATGGTTACCGTATATCGGTTTCTTATGTGTAAAAAGGCACCATGGTGATTTAGGAAACATCGAGGATGAATTCTTAATCACGAGAAGACAACATGAACGATTAGTAAAACAAAACAAGAATTTGCATTCCGGTTTTAATCAAATATTAAAAAGAATCTCTGGTGAAATCGGCATAGAAATATCAGTTGAAGAAGTTAATGAGAGATTTGATACAATCTTAGATAAAATTGATGAATTCCAGGATTTATTCTTTTATTCGAGTAAAAAAACGAAATCTGCAGAGTTTTATTTCATTAGTTTATTCTTTTTTTCCCTATTAACAGATGCAGATAAGACTAACGCAATGGGTCTTGATAAACCTGTTTTAGATAAAATTGAGGGGAATATTGTTGACAACTATCGTAATAACAGGTTTCCATCAATAAATGAGAAGGAAGATACTATCAATTATATTAGGAATTCAATCTATAAAGAAGTATTAGAAAATATTAAGTCAATAGATACAGACACAAAATTATTTACTCTGACCGCCCCAACAGGATCAGGTAAGACACTTACTGTGCTTTCAGCAGCAATACGATTGAGTGAGAAAATTAGAAAAGAGAAAGGATTTGAACCAAAGATAATCTATTGTTTACCATTTTTGAGTATCATAGATCAAAATGCAATTGTTATTAAAAGACTACTAAAGTATAAAAGAGTGGATTCTGAGAAGTATCAAAAATTAAGAGGGAAAGAAATAGATTTAAGTCTAGATACAAAAGATTTCACAATAAAATCATCTGAATTTCTTATTAACCATCACCTCTCTGATGTATTTTATAAGACAGAAGAAGAAGAATATGACAAGAATCAGAGTCAATTTTTAATTGAAGATTGGCATTCTAGAGTAGTCATTACTACTTTTGTTCAATTATTTCATAGTCTTTTTTCAAACAGAAACAAGGCAATAAGAAAAACACATAATATTTACAATTCAATTATAATACTTGATGAAATTCAAGCAATACCACATAAATATTGGGAAGTCATAAGAAGAGTAATTAAGGAATTTGTAAACAAGACAAATGTTTATGTTATATTAGCGACTGCAACTCAACCTTGGCTTTTCAAAAAAGAAGATAATATTAAAGAATTAGTTTCGAACAAAGAAGAATACTTCCAGAAACTCAATCGCACTCATATTAAATTGTATCTAGAGAAAATAAAGATGTCTGATTTTTTATTAGACATTAATTGTTTAATCAATAATAGTAAAGATTCAAGCCTTCTGTTTGTGATGAATACAATTTACCAAGCTATTCAAGTCTATCAAGCTATAAAAGAAACTTCTCCAAATGTACAAAGTATCTTCTTATCTACTAAAATTCTACCAAAAATTCGAGAAGAGAGACTTAAAGAGATCAAACAAAAATTAGATTGTGGAGAGAAAGTAATCATCGTTTCTACTCAATTAGTAGAAGCGGGTGTTGATATTGACGTAGATATTCTAGTTAGAGATTTTGCTCCCCTAGATTCTATTAATCAAGCATCAGGAAGATGCAACAGAAATAATTCGGAGAAGAAGGGACAAGTTATTATCTACAATATTGTTGATGACAGAAAGGCTGAATCAAAGACAACTTTTTCAAGCTATATATATGACTCGTTTCTTCTATTCAAAACAAAACAGATTTTAGAAAAAAAAGGAAATTTAGACGAAAACGAGTTTTTTGAATTAGTTGATGAATACTTCCAGAGTATTGCTAGAGATGGGGATGAAATGGAATCTGAGCAATTATTACAAAGCATCCAGAAAGGGTTTTTCGAAGATGTAGGTAAGTTTCAATTGATTAACAAAAAAATGCAAGAATTACCAGTTTTCTTAGATGCTGATGATGAATCAAGCAAATTATGGAAAGAATATATGAAGATATGGGAAATCAAAGATTGGAAAAAGAGAAATGAGGCTTTTCTCAACATTAAAAACAAAATGTATAGGAACACAATAAATATTAGTAGCGATTTTGCGAAAAAACTTGAAGAATTCAAAGGTTTTCACTATATACCATCAAGAGAAGTGAAAAACTATTATGATGAAGAGATTGGATTTTTCAAATCAAAAGGAGGTCCATTTTTCGTAAGTGATGAATAATGATTAGCGAACAATCCTCTCCAATATACAATAATATCATAACTGGTGTTATGGTTCAATACTACAAGGCATGTCATCGGGAACTATGGTATTTTTCAAGAAAAATTGATTTCAATGAAGAAAATGAAAATATTAGATTAGGTAAAATGATCCATCTAAATTCATATAAAAGAGAAATGTCTGAAATCTCTCTTGGTTTTGTAAAATTCGATTTTGTAGAATTGAAAGATAGCATAATAATTTCAGAGATTAAAAAGTCTGATAAGCTATTAGAACCAGCAAAATATCAGCTTCTTTATTATATTTACATTACTGAGCAACTTACAAATAAGAAAGTATTTGGAAAATTGAGAATTCCACAAAAAAGGAAGATAATTGCGGTAAAATTAACAAATGAATTGCGAAAAGAAATTGAAAGAATTTTAGAAGAAATCAGAAGAATAATTGAGAGTAAAAAACCACCAAAACCGCAAAGAAAAGCTTATTGTACGAACTGCGCTTATTTCTTTTTTTGCTGGGTTTGAGGTGATTAGATGAAGGAAGCTCTTTATGTTACACAAGAGGGAGTTATTTTTAGGAAGGATAATACAATATACTTTCAAAATGAAAGGATCAAGAAACATATACCAATTAAGGGCATTAGTGACATCTATTGTATTGGAAAAACTACAGTAAAATCAGGTGCAGCTTATATTTTAATGGAAGAGAAAATTCCAGTTCATTTCTTTGGGAAATATGGACATTACAGAGGAACATTAACACCTAAAATAAATCTGATCTCTGGAACTGTAGTAGTAAATCAAGCAGCATATTATTTGAATATAATCAAAAGATTGAAAATTGCAAAAGAAATGATTAGGGGAGTAAAATATAATATACTTTGGGTACTAGATTACTATCTAAAAAAAGAAAAAGATATTGGTGAAAATATTGAGAAAATAAAAAAGATTGAGGAGTTTGAAGATGTAACAGATATTTATGCTTTAAGAAGCTATGAAGGAAAAATTTGGGAAATTTTTTATAATTGTTTTCAGGAGATAATTCCCAACTGGAATTTTGAAAAACGAACAAAAAGACCACCTGAAAATGAAATTAATTCAATGATATCATTTGGGAACTCAATACTCTATAGTAAAATAATATCAGAATTGCATAAGACATATTTATATCCTGCAATATCCTTTGTTCACGAACCAAGCGAGAGAAGGTATTCATTATCTTTGGATATTGCAGATATTTTCAAACCATTAATTGTGTATAGAACTATATTCAGAATAGTAAATAGGAGAAAAATAAACAAGAAGGACTTTAATAGAGAAATAGGTGTGCTACTAAATGATAAGTCAAGAAGAATCTTCATAGAAGAAATTGAAAAAACATTGAAAACAACAGTTAAGCATAAGACTCTAAAAAGAAACGTTAGTTATCAGTATCTGATAAGATTAGAGGGGTACAAACTAGTAAAGCAATTTATGGAAGATAAGAAGTATTCAAGTTTGAAAGCTTGGTGGTAGAGTGTATATAATAGTAGTCTATGATATAAAAGTAGAAAGGGTGAATAGAGTACACAAACTATTGAAGCAATATTTGAACTGGATACAAAATTCAGTTTTTGAAGGAGAAATTGATAAAGCAAATATGGTACATTTAGAAAAATCAATTAGATCTACTATAAATGGGAAGGAAGACTCGGTTATAGTGTATGAAGTCGTCACAAAAAAATTATTGAACAAAAAAATAATTGGGTTAGAAAAAGAAGAAATAACAAGAATTATTTGAAAAGGTCTACCTTTATAAAGGATAAACATAATTAGAGGTTGACCTGTAAACCTCAGAATAAGAATAGAAAAAACATCAATTACAAGGCAAAGTAAGCATGGTTTAAGTTAAACTTAGTAGTGTGAAAATATGTTTACTTAATAGTACATGATCTATGTGAATTATGTTTAAG
>DXJF01000064.1 GCA_019057375.1 Candidatus Heimdallarchaeota archaeon | reverse complement strand
TCTTATCTATAAACATCTTCCCCCAAAACTTCAAATATTTAAGAAACAAACAAAACAATAATCATCTCAAGATTAGTTTTTTTGTATCAAAGGGTTATAGATATAATGAGTGCAATCTTTCACGTGTGGGAGGTCTTATTCACTTATATGTAAGATAGTGAGCTTTCAAAAGGGTGTCAAACACATGTACAACACCTGTAGAACCATAATAGTTGCTGTGATTGAGAGTATATCATTAACTTGTGCTGGAGTGAGAACTGATTGGTCTTCCCTATCACACCAGCATCCTTCATTAAGGGTGTGAAGGTGTTCTTGCTAGAGTTACTGGTCAGTACGATGTTACCTTTTGCAAAAAATGTGGTCAAACAGTCAACACTCACGACAATGCTGCCAAGAACATTGCTTCCCTTCCTGGTACACCCCTTTCTCCTGATTCTTTTCCCCTCAACTCACGTGAGGCCCCACTTAGACAACGGTTAGAAGCCTTCTGGCAAATTTAACTAAGTTTCATAACGTGCGTAGGAAGGAAAGTTTAAGTATTTTTTAAAGAATTTGTAACAGTAGAACTCAGATAGTTTACATCAACCTAGGAGATAATAATTACATGTATTCTCGCATTTATGATTCCATACATTACCATTTGCAAGAGATTCTTCAAAATAAATACAATATCACAACTGAAATAGTGTGGTCTAAACCCCCTTCTTCAGATTTGGGAGATCTTAGCTTTCCACTTTTTAATGTTGCTAAAGAAACTTCTTTACCACCTTCCGATATTGGGAAAGCACTTATAGAAAATTTCTCCCTACCGAGTATTGTAGATAAGTTTGAGTTAAAAGGAGGTTTTCTAAACCTCTTCATCAATAAGAGTGAATTCACAAAGTCAATCCTTCCGAAAATAATGTCGTTGGACAAATATGGAACAAGTGATTTGAAAAAGAAGAAGCGGATTATAGTTGAACATACTTCAGCTAATCCAATCAGTCCTTTACATATTGGGAATATAAGAAATTCTATTTTAGGTGATGTTATTGGACGACTTTATAGATTCTTGGGAGCTAAAGTTAATTTTCGGTATTATGTTAATGATCTGGGACGTCAAATTGCCCCAGTTATCATAGGGTATTTCTTATTGAAGGATGATGGAGTTAAACCTGACACTAAAATTGATATTTGGATAGGAAAAATCTATGCTTTAATGAATACATTTCTAGAAATTAACCAAATTAAAAGTGAATTTGAATCATTATCTCTAATACCTGATATAGAATCTACCGCATATGAGTTAAGTGATGCTGAAATAGAATATTATCAAGATAAACTTGACACTTCCAGTGTTGATCAGCAACAGAAAGAGCGGTTGCTTGAACGTTTACAAAAGTTATTACGCGTTCAAAATTCATTGAAAGAAAAACTCTCTGAATTATATCTTCAGCTGAAGAATCTTCTCGATCTAAATATTGAAGATTTAGATGATTTGACAAATAAATATCTTGTTGGTTATCTTGCTGGAGAAGATGAAGAAATAGTAGACAAATTTAGGGAGGTAACACAAAATACACTTTCTGGACATACAGAAACTTTGAATCTCTATAATATCTATCATGATGATTTTGATTGGGAATCAGAAGTTTCTTGGGGAGGAGAAGTAGGAAAAATACTTGCTCAACTCGATAAAAATGAATTTCTAAGACATGATGGTCAAGCTCTCTTGCTTGAGAATGATAAGATAGCTTCTCAGCTAGGATTTAAGGTAAAGTACAATATTACTTATGAAATACCTGATTTAATTTTAGTAAATTCTGAAGGTATTGCTCTTTATCCTAGTAGGGATATAGCTTACCATCTTCATAAATTAGAGAAGTTTGATGCTGATTATTGTATAAATGTAATCGGCAAAGATCAACAACTAGCACAATTATCTGTGAGAACAGCTTTATACGGTTTGGGAGAACATGAAAAAGCAGACAAAATTTCACATTATGATTATGAAATTGTTACTTTAGTTGGAGGGAGAATGGCTGGTCGTGAATTCGAATATGTTACTTGTGATGAATTGTTTATAATGGCAAAACATGAGATAGAAACCATACTCGAAAATCGTGATTATTCTACTGAAATAAAAGAGGATATTGCAAAGAAAGTCTCAATAAGTAGTATTCGTTATTCAATACTCAAAATTGATCCTCAAAAAGCTGTAACTTTTGATACAAAAAAAGCAGTTGATCCGAATGAGAATACAGGACCTTTTCTGCAATATTCTTATGCTAGAGCATTAAACATTCTTCAAAAAGCCCCTGAAAAAGGGATTGATACCGATAGTATAATCCAGTCTGTAAAACAAATCAATTTTGATATCAGGAAAGAAGTAGAGTGGAAAATGATATCCTTGATGGAAGAATTACCATATGTGTTGAAGAGAGCTCTAACTCAGCTTAAACCTGATATTGTGGCAAATTATGCTTTCTCTTTAGCTTCAGCATTCCACAAATTCTATGATGCGTGTCCAGTTCTCCTAGCTGAAGACAAAGACAGTCTTGATACAAGAATTGCCATTGTATATTCATTTACAAAATGCTTGGAGAGTTTATTTGAAGTAATGGGAATTGATATACTAGAGAAAATGTAGGTGTTTGATTTAATGCACAAAGATACAATGATTTATGGTGGTTTTGATTCAGCTTTTATTGATATAGATATTCACCCTTTAAACTCTAGTAAAACTGGTTTTATCAAAGATTTGCCTAAACTAGGATCGCATCATTCAGATACAAGATTGGACTTTCAACCAGGCGGTAATGGTTTCAACCTCTGTCGAACTTTAGCTACGCTAGGGAGAAATGTAACCTATGTTGGACCGTCTTCAACATTTTTTGAGAAATTGATAAAAGATAATTGCATACCAATTCAGATAAAAACTATACAAAATGTAGAGGTCAATTATACTACAATTCTGAATCTTCAAGATGGTGAAGTACAATTCAATTCAATTCAAGGAAAACTCTCGCTAGAAAACTTATCTGAAAAGATTATAAAATACTACAGAAAAAGTCCTTTGAAGCCTATAAGTAATGTATCACTGAATCCCACCTCTATTGAATGGGTAAGCTTTCTTCTTCTAAGTTTAGAGGATGAAAAAATATTAGATTCACTTGAAGATAGCAATGATCCACTTGGTATGATTTCTTCCTGTTCTGGAACATCATATGACGGAATTATTTTCGTTGATCCTTCAGATATTTCTCATTTTGAAAGAATTGATGAATTTTGCAAAATATTAGTTCAATTGAAGAAATTCGAAGGAGAAAAATATCTATCTGTAAATGAATATGAATTAACTGTTCTAAGTAAGCTTTTCTCAAAAACCCCAAGGGAACTAGCAAGTTTTCTTGATGTTCCAATTATTTTGCACACATCTGATAATGTTTCTTTTTGTGGAAAAGAAGAAATCAACCTAAAAACAAAGAATCTTGAAAGCAAAGTGAAATTTGTTGGAGCAGGAGACTGCTTTAATGGAGCTTTTATTCATTCAATATTAGATTCTCACTCTATAACAGACTCTTTAAACTATGCAATGGAGGCTGCCTCATATCTAATAGAAACTGGAAAATACCCCAATGCATTACATATCTCAAAAAGAATAAATAGCTAAACATTTAGAGAATACTATAGCCAATACATGGAAGTTTGTTAGTACAATGTCGCTTAAGGTTGAAGATTCAAAGGAATACAAAGAGATTCACAAGAGGATAGAACTCTTACAACTCTTGAAACAATATTATGGTTCAGGCGCAAACTTCTATGATTTTGATACTGGTGATCTTCCTTTACGTGATTTAATAGCTTTTATGTCTGATGAGGGATATCCTAGACGCTTACCAGAAACAGAACATGTTCTCAAAAGAGTTGATGAGGAAATAATTACTTTAGAGAATAAGAAAAAGCAAATGAGATTACAGGAAATGGAATCCAGAAACTTAAACTCTTTGCTAATAATAACTTCATGGACTAAACTAATTGGAACTCCAAACAAAGGTGTTTTTCTTAGTAAACCTGTAATTGATCTGAGAAGAGATACAATCGTGATGTTAACTGATGAAACTCAAACATTTAAGGAGCTTACAGATGAACGTATTGCAGTCATTTTTGGTCCTGGAATTTATCACGCTGAATTTGCTGTGGATAAAGGGAATTATTTAGAAGACTCTTTAGAAATAAATGGTATATGCTTACCTTTGGATCTTCTCGGAAAAATCTATACAGCAGAAAAGATTTATCACTCAGATAAAATTGATGCAACTATTACAGAAGTATCAACTATTTTACCTTTCCATATTATTGAGCAAGAGGAGACAGTACAAACCTATGTTAAGGGGATCATTAGTAGAAATGTATTTCATCCCAACAAAGTTGCTCTTGAGAAGTTCAATCACCATATTCTGGAAGGTGGGTCATATCCAGTGGCTGAAGGATTTAAAATAATGTCAGCTCATCCTCTTTGGTATAATAAATTATTAGTCGAACCTGACTATGAATATAGAACTGGAAGTGGAAAGAAAGCGTACAGTACAGCTGGAATCGGCTCACTCTCAGGGATGGTTCATAAATTAAAGCCAATCATATTTTCTTCCCCCTCAAAGGAGAGAGAACAATTGGAACGAATTGAAGAAATTGTTAAACAGTATAGAGAAATGGGATTTCAGCTACTAAAAAGCTGGATACCATCCTATTAATTCAGAGTATTTCTACCGCTGCCATTGTCTCAAGAGCTTTTTTCTCTAAAGTTTGTAAATTTTCTTCACATTTATAATATATTGATAGTTCTTTTAAACTCGTTATCGGAAGTTTCTTCTTTGTTTGCAGATCTATATTCTTTGAAATTGTTTTTAGAATGACATCAAATTCATACTCTATTTCTTCTTTCTTCTCACCAAAAGCAATAACCATTATATTAGTGCATGAATCTTTAATCCCTAGAAAATTTATCGCATTTGATATCTGTCTTTTTCCTGAAAGTCGCAACAAAAATTCAGTTGTGAAATCTCTAGCAATGTTATTCTCTCTTTGAAATGCTTTTTTGGTGTGATATAAGGCTGCTATGATTTGCTTTTCACTAACAATGAATGTAGGATCTAATATCTGCAAATGGACATCATCTTTCTTCTGCCTTCTGATGAGTTCAATTACTGTTTCTGAATTGAAAGGTTGGGAAGTAGAAAAAACAGAATATTGATATTCAAAGCTACCAAGATTACTCATGGTTATCCTACAACTCCTTAGGACCTCTTATAATGTCTAAAATCATTTTTTCCATATCAATGGGTTCAAAATCTGATGTTGCTAATTTGATAGCAGATGTCAGTTTACTTTCAGTAGACGAATGTATTTCAAATAGAACGTCACCTTTTTTGAATCTATCTCCTCTTTTTACTTTAAGAACAACTCCTGCAGTTTTATCTGTAGGGGCTCCTGCTTGTCTAGCTATTGTTGAGATGGGCGCACTATCTATTGCATATACAACACCATCACTTTTTGCTTCTATGGTGTCAATATAGGGCGCTTGTGGAATATCATCTACTTTAATATTCTCGTCACCTCCCTGAGCTATCACAATTTCTTTAAACTTTTGTAGTGCTTTTCCACTTCTCAAAACATCTTCTGCATACTCAAAACCATATCCTCGAGGACACAAATTGTGAGCTTCAAGAATTATACCTGATAATGAGAGAGCTTTTCTCATCAGATCTGCACTTCCGTTTTGATCTGTTAAAATTTGAAGAGCATCTTTTGCTTCTAATGCAGGTCCAATCATACTTCCGATAGGTCTGTCTCCAGGACTGATTATACAATCAAGTTTGATTTTCAAAGCATAGGCTAATGAAATGAATAGACTACCAACTTGTTGTGCATTTTCTCTATGAACTACTTTAGCTCCTTTACCTGTAGGTAAATCAATAAGAACATATTCGGAACCAGCAGCTATTTTTTTGGCAATAATACTAGCAACCATAAATTCCTTAGGATCGATTTTTACCTTTTCAAGGACAGCAATAATCTTATCTGATACGTCTGCTAAACCTACAGTTTCACCACTAACAATACAACCACCTGTGGTATCGACAACTTCTGTCATTTCTTCTAGCGTCAATTCACAAGGCATAAGCAATTCAACAGCATCTATAGTTCCTGCTGGAGATGTAATTGCTCTTGTTGACACTTTTGGAATTGTTAGTCCCGAAGCTGCTAATATAGGTACCATTATAGGTGTTATTCTATTACCTGCGATTCCTCCGATACTATGTTTGTCAACTACAGGTTTTTTCTTAATATTTAGGATTTGTGAATTATTGATTATTGCTTTAGCGACCGATGTTGTTTCTTCTAAAGTTAAACCTTGAACTTGAAATAATGACATCAGTACAGCTATTTGTGTTGGATGCATTAGATTTTTATCAATTGATTCAAAAATTGCATCTATTTCTTCTTCTTGGAGAACTTCTCCATTCATCTTTTTATGGATCAGATGAATTAAATTCTCACTGGTTAATTCTTTTAGAACGATTTCATTACCTTTCTGAATCCCATGTTCTCTTGCTAGTTTTCCAGATATCCCAACAGTGTTTTCGGGATATTTGTCACTAGTGTATACTTTTAATCCTATATTAAAAGGAGAAATCTCAATTAGTTGCCCCGGTAAAATATCATATTTATGGGCTAAATCAGAATTAATTAACATATATTCTGGCTCTGAATCTAATATATTATCTATTCTTACAATTAATTTTATCATTTTAATACCACCAGATTCATTATCTATCTTAAAGATTATGAGGTTCAAGACATATAATAAGCATTGTGTCCTTGTAAAAAAATAAATTAATTAATCTTGATTAGCTAACCCGTAATAATTATTAATCATCTGTTCTAAAGTATTATTAGAAAATGTTTAGTGACATAAATTCAGAAAAAAACGAAGCAAAAGAGAAGGATGATAAACCATTCAAGTGTACTGGATGTGAAACAGCTTTAGGTAAAAATGATGAATTTTGTCCTAACTGTGAAAGAATAAACCCCAAATATCTAACTGGATGATTCAAACATTAAGAAAATATTATATATACTGCACGAATTCATATTTCTATAGGTGCGCATTATGGCAGATATCCCACTCCCTCCTAGCAAAAATAACTCAGAAGAAGACGATTCAAGTGCTGATTGTGAAAAATACGATCCTATTATGGGAGGATACTGTAAATATTACGTTACAAAAACTGGAGAGTGCATGATTAAATTCAGTTTATGTGATGGTTTTGGAGTTTTAAAGAAAAAATAAAAGTGGCTTATCTTCTAAGCAACTGATCTAAATCATTACTAACTTCTTTAACATTTGCTACAATTCTATTTTGTCCAGAACCTTTTGTTCCATCAGTGTCTATCGTTGCTGATGTTAGAAATAATGGTTTGAAGAAATCTTTTATCATTTGTTTCCCGTCACCTAAAAGGCAGGAGCAAGTTCCCACGTATTTTTCACCTTCAACTCTTCTTACTCTGAAGAAGCTAACGTGATTTGAACGATCTCTCCAGATAATAAGATTAGCAGAGAGGTAGATATTATCTCGAATAATATGCCCCAAAAAAACATTAGGATCTAAACCAAGTTCATACAACTCAGTACTGGTCTGTTTCTCAAAGTTTGTTAAAACCATAATTTTTGTGTTTTTAGATAATTGTTCATACCTTTCTAGTGGTATTTGTTCTGTAGATTCTTTGATAATGAAAGTATAAGATCTATCTCTTCTTAATGTGTAAGCTGCTTGATATTCTATCATTGCAGATGCTAATCCCAAGAGTAGGGGGGCTTCTTTCTTACTTAATTCAAATTTTTCTATTGATTGAATTGGAACTTTTGATTTAGCTAAAAAACTACAAACAAGAACTCCTATCAAATCATGTGATAGTGATCCTGCTACAATACATCCTGAAGGGAGAAGAATTGCTGGTAACTGATTTAATGGTATGCCCTTTTTCTCAGCTGATTCCCTATTTTTACTAACTTGATGAACTATTAGTTTAACTTCCTGTGTTTTTAGAGCACTGATGACTGCAGTTAGAAACTTTAACGTAGGTTGACAGTGATCACAATGCTCATCATGAATATAAATTTCTATTTCCATATTGCCCCAACATCTAATCAATAAACGAATACATAGAGATTTGAAACGATTAATATAAATATTGTCGTTCTATTAAATTTATTCTCTACTTTTTCTTATACAAATATCGATCAAGGTATTTTTCTTTAGCTAAATCGATTGCCTCATGAGCATGCGAAAAACAGTCCAATCTTCTTTCAGGTATTGGATCCCATCCTCTTCCATCACTATTTTCAGCAAGTAGTAAATGTTTCCACATTTGTTCAGTTATCTCACTTTCTGGCAAATGAGCAAAATACCAACGAGCTTCCCAGCACAATCTTTCAAGTTTCTGATTATCTTCATCTCTTGTCCAAATATCTAATCTTCTATTAGGCGCCCAACTCCCTGTTTTCAAATATCCGAGATCTTTTGGTTTGTTATCTTTTAGATATTTAGAAGGTAAAATCATCTGATTATCTTGAATCTTTATCATTTTTTCAAGAAAATCCCTTAGATGTTTTTCTGTTGGTAGTTTTCCATCAACAAGACTTCTATAACCAAAAAATTCGATATCGGTTCCATAAGGTATGACCAATCCAGGATCATTCCTGAATTTTGCAATAGTTTTAATTGCTTTTTTAGGTTTAAGAAAGGGGAATTTCAATAAACTTGCAGTAGAGAAAATACTCCATGCTTGGGGAATCTTCAATCCTGTGATTGTGCCTTTAACACCTTTCAATTCAACTGGATAAAAGTTAGATTTCTTTGCATATCTTTTAAGACCTTTTGTGGCCTTTCTATATTTGAAAAATTTACGAACTATTCCTTTTGCTTTCATGAATTCTATCATGTAATGCGAAGCAGAATAATAAGGGACATTGTATTCATTTGAATCGTTAAGTAAAGGAGAACTCATATTGTATAATTCTTCGTCAACAAAAGTATATAAGAAATCAAAACTTTTGAGAACTCTAGGAATTAGTGGGTCATAAGCTAGTTCTGGTAACCAAAAACCCCTAGGTTTGTAATTTAGTGTGGATTCTAGAACATTGTTGTTAAATTCAATTTGCTTCTTCATATCAGTTTCTGGTAGTAATGGGAATATTGGGTGTGAATATCCACAACCTGTCATTTCAAATTTGCCTTGATCAATTCCTTCCTTAAGTAAATCAATAACTTCAGGATAACCATTTTTCAGTATCTCCAAAGTAACTCCTGTGAAATTTAGAACCACCTCGATTTTAGGAATATCTAGAAGAGTTGATAGAACTGGAATATAGCTCAGTTTTACTACTTGAGGTATTTCCTTTATATGAATTTCTGCATACTGCAGATTTGCATGCAAAACAATTGTTGAATACACAAGAGGAAACACTAAATTCAAAATATAAACGTTTTGGGAGGAGAAAAACTTGAAGATTTGTGGATTTGGAAATGTCCGAAGACATTAAATATTGCAATAGGAGTTCTAAAACAATGAGTCATAGAGAAATCAGAAAAAATCCGTTTACTGATGAATGGATTATTTATTCAGAAGCAAGGCAAGAAAGACCAGACAGAAAGAAGGATTTTTGTCCTCTATGTTCTGGTTCTTCTGATGTTCCAGAGTTTATAAAATCTGTAAGAATTCCAAATAAATTTCCAGCACTAGATGCAGAGGGTGACACTCGAAAATTTAGTCCAGGAAAATTTCAGATTAAGATGGGGAGTTATGGTATCTGTGAAATTGTTGTATATACTGCTAATCACGATGCAAAGTTTATTAATTTATCAACTGAGGAAATTTTCCAGATTTTTAATTCATGGATGGAAGCTACCAAAGAATTAAGCACAGATAAGAATATCAAATACATACTACCTTTCGAAAATTATGGTGAAGATGTAGGAGCAACTCTTATCCATCCTCATGGACAAATCTATGCATTTCCAATGATTCCAAATATGATTCAGAAAGAATTTGATTCAATAAAAAAATATAGAGAAAAGGAAAAATCTTGCATGGTATGTAATTACATTGTTGAAGAACAAGAGAAAGAAGAGAGAATTGTATTTCAAGATTATAATCTAATAGCATTTGTTCCATATTTTGCAAGGCATGCTTATGATGTGTTTGTATATCCAAAACGGCATGTTAATTTTCTTCATCAGTGTACAAGATCAGAGATAAATTCTTTCATTTCCATTATTAAGCAAACAATTATTTCACTAAATGATATTTTCGAGAAAAACATCAGTTATTCACTTTCTTTACATCAAAGTCCACTGAATACACAAGGATCTAATATGTTCCATCTTTATTTTAAAATTCATACACCTCAGAGAAATATCAAATCGTTGAAAATGTTGGGAGCAGTTGAAACTAGTACGATGACCTACATTAATGGGATATTACCAGAAACTGCGGCTAGTAGACTTCGAGAAAAAATGTCATAGATTCTTTCTGCTAACTTTATTTTTTGTGATAAGTTTTTTTTTAAAAAAATGTTAGTTTCCCATATAATCATTTAGAAAGATTGTAACTAGAACCTCTATTTTTTTCGAACTTCTTGATTTGGGTAGATTCTAAAACAATACTTATATTACGCTTAAACACTAACTAAGAGTAGACAATATTGGAGGTCTAAAATGAAAAATAAGGCAATATTGGGTTCAGCCTTGTTGGGTTTAACGGTTATTCTACTTACAATGAGCGGGTCAGTGACTCAAGCTCAATTAGTAGCTGATCAAAGTGTACTCAACACAAGTGCTTTGAATCCTGTTTTTGTAGAAGAAATGCGAATAATCGCTGGTATAGATTCTGCAGCTGTTATAGAATTAGACCTTATAGGTGGCGTTATGCCAGCTATAGATTCTAATCCACTATTCAGCGCAGTGAAAAATTGGGCTTTTATTGCTTCAGATCAATCAAGTTATCAAGATTATATCTTAAGAAGATTTTTCAAATCACCTGATAATGCTACACTCCTGTTAGATATCGATGATTCTTTGGGAGTTGATGGCAGTTTGTTAAGAGCAGTTGAAATAGCCTTACTGTTTAATGCGGCTTATGGAACAAATTTGATGTGGTCTAGAGCAGAAGCATTACCGGGAAGTTACTTATACTTCTTTACTGGAGGAATGCCAAGCACCATATTCAGTACAATAATTGCTGAATATCAAACAGATATATCTGATGGTTTTGCAACTTTATTAGATCCTGTTGAAGTGACTGATTCTCCTGTAAAAGTAGCTTTTATGGGTAAAATTAACTTAGGTGGATTGTTAAGTGCTGCTAGAGGATTATATTATGTTAATGCTGATGCAATAACTGGAGCAAGTACATATACTCTATCAACACACAATATCTTTGGCGTTGATGTAGCCCCAACCATAGGACTGCTAAAATTCTCCGTTCTTAAGTTCAGATTCCCCTATACTATCAATCCTTTGAGCATTACACCTCGACCAGGTAACTTTGCTCCACAAATTACAGGAAAGATGGATTGGGATCTAAATACACCATGGACCTTAGCAAAACCTGCAATGAACTATGAGGTAGTTTATAACATAGATCACTCTGCACTATCCTCTTCTCCAAGAGTATCTGTTAATATGGCATACGATCAAGTTATGCTTAATGATTTTGGCAGATTACAAATGGACTATATGGTAACCAACACAGGAGAAGAAGATGCAGTTGATATAGATATTAGTTATCCATTAGGACCTGATTTCTTAAATTACCTAGCCAATAAACCTGATCTCTGGGAACTCAGAGATGATGTGACAATTGATGAAGGGTATATCAATACAATTAATGCAACAATTTTGATGACTTTTGAAGGTTTATTATTCCCTGATGGAGCTTATCCAGACTTTAGTTATGAACAACCAGTCTTAATATTAGCAGGTTGGTATCAAAACAATACTGATATGTCTTATGTAGATATTAATCCTGCAAATTTGGTTCAAGAAGTAGCAACCGATACAACATCCTATTTCTATGATCCTACACCACTTCCAGGTGATGAATTGACAGGTGACGTTACTACTCAATTAATACTGAGTTCTCCAGATGGTCTTCCAGATACTCTAGTAGGTTTAACAACAGCTTTTCTGGATCCAATAGATATCCAAGATTATTCTTGGATTGAAGTTCCAAACATTGTTCTTGATTATCAAGTAGAACTTTGGGATGCAGTAGAAGCAGCTGGAGATGATCTCTTTAATAGATTATATACTAAACAATCAATATTTGATCCAGATCTAATGGACTTTGGTTTCACTATTAGAGAAATAGGACGAATTGGTTCCGAAGATACTTATAATGAAGTATTTCTCAACACAACTATTCCAATATTACATCCTGATGAATCTGTAAATGTTAGCTGGGCTTTAGACAACATCCCTTCAAAAGATGACCATTATGGTATGATGGGTCTTGCAGAAATTGATGTTGATGCTCCTTATCCTACATTGCAACTAACAACTATAGAAAAAACTGGTTACGATGTAATGCAATACTTATTCGGTTTAGGTGATGCTATAGCACCTCATTTGGGTGACAGATTCAGTCGGCCTTTGAGTTACTATGAACCATGGACTAATACTTGGTTATCAACTGGAGCAAGATTTGCTTATATGGATACCGAAGGTTTTGAATACTTTGGTTTCAGTAATGGTATCAATCTTCAAATAGCAGATGATGAAGCTGTTCTAAATGTTCATGTTTCGTTGAATGACACTGCTTATCTAGTTGGTGATCCAGTTACAGTATACTACTCAATCGAGAATACTGGAAATCTACCAGCTGAGGAAGTAATACTCCTCCTATATCATGGAAGAATGGGTGCAGACTGGCAAATTGTTGATCCTGAGCTATTCTGGATAGATGATATTGGGACAATTGCGCCTGGTACAACATATTATGGTCAAGCTGATGTTCTAGCAAATTCATTCTTAGGAATTCATCCAGTTTATGGAGTAGCAGGATTCAAGAGTGATGTTGGGCAAACAGTCCTATCTGATGGAGTGATTACC
>DXJF01000063.1 GCA_019057375.1 Candidatus Heimdallarchaeota archaeon | reverse complement strand
TTTAGAATTGGTGAAATCTCTATTAATCTTTTTGCAACTTCCAACCCAGTTTTTTCAGGAATTCTGTTGTCTATTAGAAAAACAATATCTTCTACTCTCTCTTTCAGTTCTTCTATTTTTTCTAATGCCACTCTCCCACTGGAAACGATATCTTCTATCTCAATACCCTCTCTCTCAAACAACAGCCTGTACAGATTACTGATATCTTTTTCATCTTCGATAATATAGATTTTTTTCATATGACTTCACTATTCGACTAGAGGATATGAAGAAGACTATTAAATATTTCGAAATCTAAAATAAACTAGTAACTCCGAAAATAATCAAAAATTATTTAAGAGATGGTATAAAACTTAATAATATGAAAAAGAGTCTTTCCATAGGGTTATCTTTTCTTGCAATAGTATTGTTCATGCCAGCATCCTTAGTGAATGCCGAAAAATTTGATTGGTATTTTAATGTTCCAGTTGATAATACAGATCATAGATCCTTTACGGTAAGTAAAGATAATCTGTTTCTTCAAATGTCAATAGAGGTTTATGAAGGCGGTCCAATAAATATCTTTATTCTTGATAACAATACTTTTACCGCTTGGAATTTTGGAAATGGAGAGGTTGTTTCAGCTTATCTTGGTGGAACGAATATTTCAGAAGGTTCTAAAATCACTATTGAGGGATATTTGGGGACTGCTGATGTAATGCGTACTGATTTTACAACAATAATAATAGATGAAAATACTACAGTTGTTAATTCAACTGTTACGAATTTAGGCGTTAGAGAATATATCCTTGTAGTAGACAATAGAGATGGGAATGCTGGTGCTAGTGTAGATGTGTCGATCTTAACAACAGTAGATATGCCAACTATTCTCACAACCTTAAGTGCATTAGTATTTATTACAGTCATAGCAGCTAATAGAAGAAGGCGGAAAAAATCTCCTTTCGAGGATACAAAAACAAGGTAAAAATTCTTAAATATCCTCTTTCATCGAAGCTATAAGGTATTAGTGGTGTTATTATGGTAAATGTTCCACATGATGAAGCTGTAAATTTTCAGTATGATATTGTGATTGTAATTCAAAACAAAGCAATAACAAAAGAAACTTTGAAAGAATTTTCAACAAAAGTAAAAGAGCATATAATAAAAGAGTGTATTGGAGACAGTCTAGCAATTACTGGCATGAAAGGTATGTTGAAGGTTCATTGGCATGCAGATAAGCCAGAAGAAGTTTTAGAAGTCCTTAAACAACATGGGGAGATTTTATCTCACGATGTTGAAGACATGAAAGAACAATATGAGATTTATAAAGCGAAGCAGAAGCAAAATGAATGATAATATTCCAGATTCTCACATACATCTCTATTTTTCTTCATGTAAAGAGTGTGGAGCATGTTGTTTTGACTGTGGTTTCCTAAATAAGCACTCTGGATGTCAAAACGAGGAGTATAGATTAAACTCTAGGTGCACCTCTTTTCCAATTTTGTATGGCAATCCGGAAAAAATGGGATATAATAATCTCTGGGGAAATTTAGTACCTTTAGATCAGCCAAAAGAGAAACAATGGTTTCTATTAGAATTTGATCAATGTCTACTACTTCAGAATGAAAAATTCCTCCATCAACTTAGATGGATAATTGAGGATATCAATAATGGTAGAGAAATATTGGAGTTTGTTGTTGGTTTTGATAAAGAAACACTAACTATCACTTATCAATGATTTCCAGGAAGCATGATGGAAAAAGTTCAAAACAGACCATACAAATATAATATTAATGGTTAAAAGAATACGTCTGGCTAGACGTCTTGCGATATACATTATTCTAATTCTATTCGTTATGATGGTCTTGATAAATGGAACTATCATACTAATAATGGAATTAAGGCTTCAAAGTATATCCCAAGAAGCTTCAGAGGAATACTTACAAGCAAAGATACAGAGCATGGATGTTTCAACCTATCAATTTGTTCAATCTTTTGATCAGCTTGTGGGAAGTTTAAAATCAGAACTAAATAATACTGCTTTCACAATTGCCAATAAATATTACTCATCAGATGCGAGATATCTGTATGAGCATAGTTTTCTCTTTTTTGATAATTCAGACCAAATAGTTTACATTAATGGTACCATAAATATGAATGTAGATAGAGAGAGCACTTTAGGATATTATGATTATGATGCTAATGGAATTAATGATTTTGAAACTACAGGATGTTCTGTTTTTGGTGACATTGAGACTCGACTAAATATTTCTGGAGAATTCTACTTGCAAATTAACGCAACATTTGAGGGTGAGCTTTCTAATGAAAGCAGTATCTTAATTTATGCTAATAGGAATAATGAAATTTTTACGATTGATACAATTGATTATTATAATTCATATTATTCCAACTCTTTCAGTAATCAATTTCTAGAACAATGGAATCAAGGTCTTTACGCCTTTCCAACAGGTTTGGATGAAGAACTCTCACAACTTGAACCAGATTATCTGGAAACATATTTTCTAGTTAAAGAACCCTACACAAACGATAACTGCTCTATAGTTTCTTCTGGATCTAAATCACGAATAGAAGGCTGTATTAATGGTTCATTATCTGGACAGTTTACTGGATTGTTAAAAGGAAAATTTAATGGTACAGCTTCTGGTTATATTGATACTAGACCCAAGGAAATGTATGACTTCATGATACCTTTATTGAACCCAGTACTGCAATGGGTCTATTTTGCTACTCCTAACTATATTCTAATTTTTCCATGGTTTCCAGATTATGGTGGTTCTTTTTCAATAGGACTGTCAGCAGATTTTGATTGGACACGGAGACCTTGGTACGATCAACTGCTTCAAGCTGAAGAGGAATCAACGAATAAAGGAGAGGAGAGTCATTTTTCAGATTTAGGTGTTGATTATGTACACCAAAATATCTTCATATCTTTAGGACAAGCAATTTATACAGATACTAGCGAGTTTCAAGGATTTTGGGTTCTAGACCTGAATCTTGATTACCTGATGAATACCCTAGAATTAGATATTACGGAAGATGATTATTCTCTGATCATAAATTCAGAAAAAGAAATACTATTATCTCCTCATTATGCTGCAAATGTTTCACGAAAACCTAAAGAAGATTTTCCAACAGAAAATATGGATGATTATGAAAACCTTGAATTGCAATTATGTGTTAATGATGTACTGGATTTTCAATCAGGATATAGACTTGTGACACACAATGATGTAATCTATCTAGTGTTATACCACCCTATCTTCTCGATTCCTTGGTTTATGCTTCACTTTTCTCCATTAGATTTAGTAATGGCAGATTTCGACCCAATATTATTAACACTTAGAAATAATATTAGATTTTTAGAGGTTATTTTGATAGTTGCTTCATTTACTATTATAGCAGCTGTAGGTGCTATTTCATTGTATTTTGCTGTTAGTTTTACAAATTATGCAGTAACACTTCTCAATGGAATGAAAGCAATATCTGATGGAGATTTTAGTGTAAACCTTGACCTTTCTAAGAATACGCGTGTTCACGAAGTAAGTGAAGTATATTTTGCCTTTGAAGAAATGTCGCTTAAACTAGATGAGTCAATAAGAAAAGAAAAAGAATCAACACATTTAGCAGAACTTGCAATGGATCTTTTTACACATGATTTAAGTAATTATCATCAAGCCATTCTTGGCTACTTAGAGCTGGCGTTAATGCATGATAGGGATTCTGAAGAATCCACAAAACTGATAGAACAATCCGTAAGAGTACTTAAAAGAGCTGATGATGTTAAAGATAGAATACGAAAAATAAGGGGTCTAGAAAAATCAGCAGAACCTTTTGTCAAAAGAAAATTAGACACATATATTGACAATGCAATTACTACTTTAGAACAAACATATCCTAATTACAGTATTAATGTGAAAAAAGATTTTGATGCTGAAATTGAGATTTCTGCAAACGAATTCCTTGAAGATGTGTTCACAAATATTTTTGAAAATTCAATACAATTTGCGAAAAATCAGCAGATGAATTTTATCGTCTCTGCATCAAGAACAAGGAGTCAACAAAAGATTTTCTGGGAAATTGCGATTGAAGATGATGGAAAGGGCATTTCTGACGAAAGAAAACAACAGATTCTTGATAGTTTTCAGACAGGACAAAGAATCAGAGGACTAGGCATGATGTTAATCTATAGGATTGTTAAAGAGTATGAAGGTTCTATAAAGATAGAAGATAGAATAAAGGGAGATTATACACAAGGAGCGAAAATAATCTTTAGTATTCGAGATTATGAGTAATTTTCATTCACTCATTTTGTTTCTCTTTTTCCTCTTTTCTTTTGTTATAATCTCGAACATCCTCTCTTAAACTATTAAGTAATGGAAAAACAACAAGAACAATAACAACTAGAGTAAGAACAAGTCCAAATATAACCCAAGGAGTTTCAAGGATTCCTTTTCCCTGCCATAGGTCTCTGATACCTAATGCTGCAGCAACTGCCCATAAAATTGCTATTGAAGAAAAGAGAAGATATTTACCTAACTTAGCTAGTTTTTTTTCAGTTTCGTTTGCTCTAATATCTTCAGTTTGCATTCCTTCAGTTTCTGACATAAATTGGGAAAATCTTATGGTTTCTTAACTTTTTGGATGGATGATGAAAATAATCAGTTTCTAGTTAAGCTAATGAAAATCTAATTCATAAGTAAATCTTTAAAAATTATTTTGGAATGAAAAAATTGAAGGTGTTACACCATGAGCTACCAAATAAATGAAGAATTCTTAAAAAAATTAGTAACAACACCTAGAGCAACTGGTTATGAATTTCCCGCTCAAGTTGTTGTGAAAACATATCTAGAAAAGGAAGTAGATAAAGTTAAAGTAGATAATGTAGGCAATATTTATGCTATAATTAATCCTGATAGTCCTTTCAAAATTATGTTAGCAGGTCACATTGATCAGATTGGGTTTCAAATCTCTCACATAGATGATGATGGTTATCTCTGGATACATCCTTTAGGTGGGTTTGATACTACAACTCTTCCAGGGAAAAGAGTAAGAGTCATATCAGATAAAGGAGAGTTTCTAGGAGTAATTGGGAAAAAAGCTGTTCATTTAATGAAAGCTGAGGAAAGGAAAAAAGCCCCAGAAATGGAGAAACTCTTCATAGATTTGGGATGCAAGGATAAAGAGGAAGCTCTTAAGAAAGTGGATGTTGGTGATTTCGCAGTTTTTGATTATGGTTATCAAAGATTAGGTGAAAACAATTACGCAGTTGCTTCTGGTTTTGATGATGCTATAGGATCATTCATTGTTGCAGAGATTATGAAAGAGCTGGCAAAAGACAAAAACTTCTATGCTGGAGTATATGGAGTATCTACAGTTCAAGAAGAGATTGGTCTTAGAGGGGCTCACATAGCTGCAGAGAAAATCAAACCAGATATCGGACTTGCGTTTGATGTTGGTTTTGCTGCAGATGCTCCAGAGATGGAGAAAAAGCAACTTGGCGATACAAAATTGGGTGGA
>DXJF01000062.1 GCA_019057375.1 Candidatus Heimdallarchaeota archaeon | reverse complement strand
GAAGTAAATAGAAAGAAAGAAGAATAGGTTTAGTAGGATTCATGTTCAGATTCTTGTATGGATGAACTCTAGTTTGAGGAAGGGGATTGGATAGGTAAAGGTGCGCCTCTTTATTCAGGTCAAGCCTTCCCTGTAACAGCTAAGGGGCTAGTGTTTAATAAAAACAATTGCTCTTCATAAAATCTTTTTTCTTGAAGGAGCACTATTCAGGGACTATCCTACAAGAATATCACAAGTATAATTTTTTCTCAAAAGGTCTACCATGACCAGGATAAACGTATTTGAACTCTAAAGAACCTATTTTTTCGATACTTTGTTTCATATCATTACTATCTGACACCATTCTTGCTTGACCAGGTTGTTCTATATTCTCAAGAATATCACCGCAAAAGAAATGTCCATCTTCTGTTAGGACTCCTACAGATCCTTTAGAATGACCTGGTAAGGCAATGATTTTAGCAGATAAACCATATTCATCAAGTTTCTGTTCATTTTCAAGTACAATATCTGGCAAAAATCTATCTTCTTTCTTCAGTTGCATCCCTAAAAGAACGGTCATTAATTTCCCTAAAATTCTAAGAAATACATTCATATTCCGATTCCAACTGATATCACCATGCTCTACCATACCAATTTCGTTGTTATGTATAGCAATTTCCGAATTATATTTCTCTTTTAGATATTTTGCATTTCCAGTGTGATCAAAATCACCATGTGTGAGAAGTATCAGTTTTAGTTTTTGATTTTCAGGTGTTATTCCTTTATTTGATAAAAAAGCATCTATTGTTGATCTACTTTTACTGAAACCTGTATCAATTAAAATAAAACCTTTTTCCGTTTCTATAAGGTAACAATTAACTTTTTCTAAATCTATTATTGAAATAGAATCAGGAATTTTGAATTGTTGTATGGAATCTTTTGGATTCTCACCTTTTTCTACAGTGTTCATATTTTGCCGCCCTATATTTATCGATATAAATGAATGAACGTTCACTTATATATGTTTCTATCATAGTTTTTAATATTCAGCTTATCTCAAATTAGACGTTTAGAATATTAGTAAGCATAAAAACTTAAATGAATGAATGTTTACTTATGAGTTATCATGAGAACACGAGATCAGAAGAAGTATAATGCCGTTGTAAAATCATCAATCGAACTAACTAACAAGTTAGGGTTTTCAGGTATTTCCATTTCTAAAATTGCCAAAAAAGCTAACGTTTCTCCTGCTACTATCTACATTTACTTCGAAAATAAGGAAGATTTGTTATCTACAATTTATTATGATATAAGATATGAAGCAGGAAAAGCCGTTCTCACAAACACAGATGCAAACATGTCTATACAAAAACGATTCTATGCGATTTGGACCAATTCATTCTCTTTCTATCTGAACCATCCCGAATATGTTCAATATCGAGAACAATTCGAACAAACTAGAATGATGGAAGAGGTCAAAACTGAAGAATTTGAATTAAACAAGTATATAATAGAAATCCTCACTAAAGGGATTAAAGATAGAATAATTCAAGATCTTCCAATTCCTCTCTTAATATCATTTGGATTCATTCCTATAATAACTCTACTTAGACTTCATTTTAGCAATGTTCTAACAATGGATGAAAAAGAAATAATCAATGCATGTAACATTGCATGGAAGTCCATAGCTATATGAAACTACTTCTTTAAGTTTCTATTTTTTGATTCAACTACGTATACGTATGTAAAAACCAATAATATTAAGCTTAGCACAAAAGAAATAACGTATTGGTAATGTCCAAATAAACCCTCTCTAAAAGGAGAGATTGCGAATATTATTAGTTGAAAAGAACCAAATGTAGCTGTTGAAAACGAGAGGATAACAAATACATACATATTCTTTTTGAAAATCAGATTTAATGTTATAGATGCAAGAGCGAAACCTGAGTAGATATAACCTATCATGTTCATTTGATCTATCAAGGCAAAATATTCTAAATCATATAACATCCAAAGTGATCCACCAAATAGTCCAAACGCAGACATCCCGGTTAATCCGCAGAAAACAAGGGTGAGTATTTTATATTTAATTGCAGGATTCTTCTCTACTGAAGATTTTAGAGTCTCTTCAGTCTTTGAATGGTCATTTAGTACTACTCCACCATGAGATTCCATTAATTGTACTTCGATTTGTTTCTATTATCTTTTTCTATATTTTTCAAAGTTAGTAAGTCAAAGTCATTTTTCTATACTAATTCTAGTTCATATAATCCCTCCACTCTACTCAGGTCAAGCTTTTCCTGTAACTGTAAAGAGTCTAGTCTTTAACAAAAATAAAGTCTCTTCCTAGAAACTCACATCAATAACTTCTTGAGATCAAACTATTCACATCTATTCTTTTTCTCTCAATTCCTTTTTTCTTGAGCTAAAGATGTATAGATATGTAAATATCAATATTACCAAACTCAGCACAAAGGAAATAATATATTGGAAATGTGTGAGTAAACCATTATTTATTTTATCAACTACTCCAAAGGGAGAGATTGCGAATACAATAAATTGGAAAGAACCAAATATAGATGTTAAAAATGAGCAGATAATAAACACAAACTCATTTTTCTTAAAAACTAAACTCATTACAATATTAATGATTGCAAAACCCGTACAGATATAACCTATCACTTCCATTTGAGCTAATAGAGCAAAATAGTCTAAATCATATAACGACCAAAACACCCCCCCTAATATTCCAAATGTAGATAAACCAATTAGTCCACTAAAAATCAGAGATATTACTTTAAATGCATTAACAGAACCTCTTTTCTCTGAAGATAGAGTTTCTTCAGATTTTGAATGGTTGATAAATTCTAATCCACCTAGAGATTCCATAAATAACTCTTGTTTTATATTTATTATGTGTTTCTATAATTCATGTAATAGATTTGTTAAATCACTCTAATAATTTAGACATTAACTTCTGGTTCTAAGTTTACTACCAACCATCCACCTTCTTGCATTGTCTCCCTTATTGTAACTATTGTTATTAGAAAGAAGAGATAATGTTCTAATAAGGTAGGTTAAAAATATATAATGAATGCGATTAATATGAAGAAAGAAGTGCAAAAACTACTACTTGATCTACCTACTCGAATTGAAACAGAAAGATTAGTTATTAGGAAATATGAGAAAGGGGACGGAAAAGGGTTATACAATTTACTAGAACGAAATAATAACCGAGAGTTTCTAAAGGATCATGTAGATGAAGCAAACAATGTTTATACCATAGAAGACGCTGAAATTCGCATTCGTTCATTATCTGCAGATTTTACTACTCGAAGCCGATTTGTTATGGGGATATGGTTAAAGGAAACAAATGAGTTTATTGGAAATATTTGGATTGAACCCAAAAAATGGGAAGTACCATCATTTGAGATTGGATATTATCTCGACCAAGGTTACACAAAGAAAGGTTACGCAACAGAAGCTGTAAAGCAGAGTATAAATTATGCATTTAATGAATTGAATACATACAAAATTATAATCATTACAAGAGACACAAATGTAGAAAGTATCAAACTTGCAGAAAGGCTGAATTTTGCTAAGGAAGGTCACTTGAGAGAATGTAGTATTGAAGAAGACAAACGTTTTGGGCTGTTTTATTATGGAATGTTAAAATCCGAATATGAAAAAATTAAAGAAAAATCTTGAAATCTTTAAAATAGCTAAATCAATGATCTTCTTCCTTCATTTTTATTGTTCCATCAAAGAACTTGTGAAATCCTTTTGGTAAGTCTTTGTATTTTGTTTTCTTTACATAAGGTGCTAAATCAGCAAAACTTTTTGAATTCCAAAATACAATTATTTCATCTTTTGAGATCTTTTCTTGCCTAATATAATCTAAGAGACCACTAAGCGTTTTACCAGTATACACATATTCCAGTTTAAGCTCATCCTTGTGTGCTATTTCAATTGCTTCAAATGCTTCTTTGGTAGGAACACCATATTTCCCCCCAAAATAAGAATGATCAACAATTAATCTCTTTTCAAGCTCATTTGACACATTGGGAATAGAGGAATCTTTTGTTCTCATTAATGCTAATGCTTTTGCAGCTAAGTCTAGTGTATTTTTCTTGGAACTCCAAGTAGGATCAGTTACACCTATACCTATTACCTTTGTTTTTGCTTCCACCAGTTCCAAACCTAGAACTAATCCAGCACAAGTAGCAAGTGAACCAACCGTTACAAATATTTTATCCGGTTCAGGAATTATTCCATCATCTATTTGTTCTTTAATTTCAAAAGCTGCATTAACAAACCCTAATGTCCCCAATGGAGAACTTGCGCCAGTTGTAACAAAATACGCCTTTTTATCAAAGAGCAATCTTGCTTTTATTGCTAGTTTTCTTCGAAAGTTGCTTTTCATCAATTTTAACCTTGCACCAAAATAATGATGACAAAGAAGATTTTCCCTCACATGTTGAGATAGTTTCTGTTCTACTAAAAAGAGATGAGTTTTCAAACCATATTTCTTAGCATGCACTGTTGTTGCTAAACCATGGTTTGTCCCTATTGCCCCTTGTGTAAGAATCCTTTTCTTATTTTTCTTCAATATATCAGCAAAAACAAATTCATACTTCCTTGGTTTGTTTCCACCATAAATCTCGTGTGATAAATCGTCTCTCTTAACCCAAATTTCTTTGTGATTAAGTTCTTTACTTGTTTCTTCCATTTTGTGAATTGGAGTGGGTGAATTAATAACAGAAACCCAAGGAATGTTTCTTAATTTCGGATATTTTCTGAAAAGAGGTATTTCTTCAGACATTTAGTATCTTGTTTTCTAGACTAAGTAGATACTTTAAGTTTATTGAGTAGATATGCAACAAATATTTTTATTCTACTTACTATTTACTTCTTCTTGTACTAGGAGAAATATCAGATGAAATTGTTTGAACCTTTTAAGATAAACAAAACAACACTTAGAAATCGGATAATAATGCCTGGAATGGATACCAATTTTGGTGATGAAGAAGGTAATATTCCTGATAAATTGATTGACTATTATGAATTGAGAGCAAAAGGAGGAGTTGGTTTAATTATTGTTGAAGGTGCTTTTTTTGATAAAAAAGGTGCTGGAACAGCTACTATGCTTAGTATTGAAAGTAATAAACGAATTAAAAGGTTCAAGGAATTGGTCAATGCAATTAAGAAACACAGTGCTCATGCTTTAATACAAATATATCATGCTGGTGCTCAAGCTTCCTCGTATATGATAGGTCTTCAAGCAGTAGCACCTTCAGCTATTCCTTTTGAAATGGCTGGTGAAACACCTGAACCATTAACTCAGAAACAAATTTCTAAAATCGTCAAGGGATATGGGGAAGCTTGTTTAAGAGCAAAAAAAGCTGGTTTTGATGGTGTAGAGATTCATGCGGGACATGGTTATTTACTCAATCAATTCTTTTCTTTGAGAACAAACAAACGTGATGATGAATATGGGGGACAATCTTTTGAAAACAGAACTAGAGCTGCTGTTGAAGTCATAAGAGAAGTAAGAAAGAAATGTGGTAATGATTTCATAATTGGTTTTAGATTAAATGGAAGCGATTATATTCCAGAAGGGTTGGAAGTAGAAGATGTTATTCAAATTGCTCAAATTCTAGAAGATGAAGGAATTGATCTGATAAACATAACTGGAGGGGTTTTTGATAGTCCTGGATTCCCTGTTGTGCCATATATGAACTATCCAAAGGGGTGTTTCAGTTATAATGCTCAGCAAGTTAAACAAGCTCTGAAGAAGACACCAATTGCTGTAGTAGGAAGAATTAATACAGCAGAAATTGCAGAAGAGATCTTACAACAGGATAAAGCTGATTTAGTATCTATAGGAAGAGCATTAATTGCAGATCCTGAGTTTCCAAATAAGATTAAAGCTGGAAAACAAGAAACTATACGCACCTGCATAGGATGTAATGCTTGTTTAAATCAAATAATGACAGAACAACAAGTGCAATGCGCAATTAATCCAAACTTAATTGGTTCTGATGAAGATATAGAAATTACGAGAGAATCAAAGAAAATTTTGGTTGTAGGAGCGGGTCCTGCAGGCATGGAGTTTTCTAGAATAGCAAAAATGCGCAATCATGATGTATGTGTTATTGAAAAAAGTGCATTCATAGGAGGTTCATTGAATTTTGCAAGAATGGCTCCAATGAAGAAAGAAGTTCAGAATCTTATTGATTATTATAATTTCACTTTTGATAATTTGGGTATTGAAGTTAAACTAAAAACACCATTTTCAGAAGAGATTCTTGCTGAATATAAAACAGATATGCTCGTGCTAGCAACAGGTATTGCTCCTAAAATTCCAGACATAAAGGGGATTGAGGAAAGCAAATATCATCTCTATTCTGAAGTTTTAGGTGGAAGAATTCCGAAAGGACAACGAGTGGTTGTGTTAGGTGGAGATATGATTGGTATAGAAGTAGCAGAATTCCTTTCTTGTGCAAATAAAGAAGTAACTTTAATCAGCAAACAAAAGAGATTGGGTAGTGATCTTTACTCTCTTGTTGCAAGAGAGGTGGTTACAGCAATAGAAGAAGATGAAAAAATTGACATATTGCTGGAAACTGAAGTTAAAGAAATAAAAGAAAACAAACTCACTATAGAACAAAGTGGTCAGAATTCTACAATTGATTACGATGATATTGTTATTACAATTGCACAAGCCTCAAATGAAGCGGAAAGTCTTGCCGAAGGACAAACCGATAAAATCTTCAAAATAGGCGATTGTAAAGAGATTCAACCTCGCAAAATTCTCGATTCTGTGCAAGAAGGATATGAATTAGCAAACATCATTGAAACTCCTGAAGCCGATTTGTTGTTTGCTGATGAACTCGAACTAAAAGATGGGGATTTAAAAACTTTAATGAGAATAAAGATTAAGCGACGTACATTCACTAATGACGATATACTTGACTATCTAGATTTGCTAGCTCAAGTCTGTAATGAGAATGAAAAGATACAGAAGAAGAATAAGAAAGCAAAACTAGAGTTCCAAATCTCAATTAGTGACGAGAAATATTACTACATCAAAGTTAACAACGGAAATTTCACTACAGGTGAAGGTAAACTCGAGCAACCAAGTGTGAGAATTTGGATTGATTCATCTATTGCCAGTGGAATATTCATGGGGACTGTAAACGCAGCTTCCGCATACATGGCTAAAGAAATTAAGTTTGAAGGTTCAATGATGCTAGGTCTTAAGTTTAGAAACTTTACAGATGCAGTGGTAAGTGAACTAGAGTAAATGTGAATGTACTCAAAATGGTATTAAAAAAACTTAAATCATCTATCTAGTGAGTTAAATCAGAAAATCAGAATATAGGGGGTCAGTTATGCCTACACTTTTCAAATATGAGAAAGGGATTAAATTCTTAAAAAAGCCCGAGAATCTAACTTTAATAGCTGATCCAACAACTGTCAAAGCTGCTGAAAATTGTGATGCAACTCTTATAACACATGCACATACTGATCATTCTCTAGCGTTTCCAAACGAAGGAATAAGAGTTTATTCTACAGAAATTGCTAGTCAACTTTTCGAAAGCTTAACAGCAAGAAAAACAAGAAATACAAAATTCATTGAATTAAATAAAACAATTAACATCAACGATGTGGAAGTTAAATTCATTCCTGCTGGACATTTGCTTGGTGCTGCACAGATTGTATTCTATTTTGATGATTTAACCATCTGTTACACCGGTGACATAAGTACCGATAAGATGCTAACTGTACCAAAAGCCGCTGTACCAGAAGACGAAGTAGACATTTTGATTACTGAGGCTACATATGGAAAGGGAGACTTATTTTTTGATTCTCGTGAAAGAATAAAAACCTCAATTCTAAAATGGGTAGCGGAAAATCTTCAAAAGAATAAAGTTCCTGTGATCAACATGGGTCATTTAGGACCTGCACAAGAAATTATAGCTTATCTAAATGAGATGTTATCTGTAGACATTTACTGTGATAATAGAACTAGTGAAATAAATAAAATATATCAGAATGAAGGTCATAATCTTCAGTGGAATCGTTTTGATTTATTAAATGATAGTGAGTTGAAAGCTGAAAGAAGTGTAGTTCTACTTCCAAGAGCAGCTAAGGAAATTCCTGAATTTCTGAAATCTCATAAAATCTCCAGAGGAATAGTTACTGGACAAGCTTCACGGTTTGCATATTCCAGTTTTGAACAAGCTTTTCCTTTTTCAATGCATGCTAACTGCAATGAATTGCTTGAGCACGTTAAGGCTGTAAATCCCCAGAAAGTATATACTCTTTATGGTTTTGATTCAGATTTTGCAGCTATTGTTAGACAAAAACTCAAATTATTTGCTAGACCCATAAAAATGTCTAAAAATAGATTAACGTTGGAAGAATTTCTTTAGATTATAGGAGATATTCGTCTTCGGGTTCTTTTTCAACGGCTTTTTCTTTTACTCTTATTGATTCTCCAGAAAGTGTTACTGGAATTTGTAAATCCATTGCAAGAAGTTCTACAGTGACTTCCTCTTTTCCAACATGGATATCAGTAACTCTTGCTTTGGAACCTTTGAATGGCCCATTTATTACTTCTACAATGTCGTTAATATCTACACCCTCAATGACTGGTCTTGGCATTAAGAAATGATCTAGCTCATCAATAGGGATTTCTTCAGCTCGAGAAGCTCTAGGTCGTTTTCGAACATGTCTTACACCTTCTACAAGGATTTCGACATCATCGATGGATTCTGCTTCAACAAAAATGTATCCTTTTAATCCACCTGGCACTAAAACAGAATATATTTTAAGATTGGGTCTGTTTTCTGCTCTACGCGCTAAATATTCACTCAATGAATGTTCTTGTCCTATTGTTGTTCTAAGAGCATAAATAGCCATGATGTCACTTCGTTTGTTATTTTTTATTATGTGAGGTAAACTTAAGTTGGTGGATTAATTGCATTTATAATTGCGTTGAATAGCAAACTAAGAACATATCCAATCACTCCAATAAGGATTATACCAATTGCACTCATTTTTACTGTAATGGATAGTTCTCTTCTACTAGGCTTTTTTGCATGCCGAAGTACTTTTCTGCTGTTTATGAAAAAGCCTCGTATCTTATAAATCATTTTACTCATAAATTGTGCCTCATTTATCTTTTTTGTCGTATATTTTTATTTGTTCTGTTGAGTAACAGCTAAAAGGTCAATTCCTCTGCTGCAGCTAGAAGCTCGGCATACTTGCCAGCATCAATTTCCTTTTGCACATCTCTGGGATCTTTGTCTTCACAAGTTACGCCCATACACACCATTGTACCTAAGATTTCTTTACATGCAGTGGTTACTGATCCAGCAGTTAAATCTGCCCATTTAGCTTTAGCTACATCTATAAGTTGTGGAAAAGTTATATTGCCAACTATCTCCGTATTAGGATTTCCAGATGCTTTTGTTAAGTTTGCAGCTTTTAGCACTAATGCTGATGCCGGTGGAATACCAATTTCCAATTCAAACTCACGGGTTTTTTTATCAACTGTAACTTTTACAGGAACTTTCATCCCCATGTAAGCTGCGGTTTGTTTGTTTATCTCACTGACAACATTACCCATATTAACACCGAGTGGTCCTAAAGCAGGTCCCATAGCTCCACCAGGAGATGCTTGTCCTCCATCTACTAGTAAATCAACAGTCACTAGTTCTCTACTCATTAGCTTCGCCTCATTTAATAATACTAACTTAAGACAGATGCAAGATACTTGCTACTTAAAGGTAACGATTTTTAACTAAAGAGCTTTTCTTTGGAGATTAGGGTTAGTGCTTTTAAGAAATATTCAAGGAATAGGTTTTCATATCTCTTACTCCAATTTTTTTCTTTAATCAAAATATTTATAATGAAATCTTAGAGTTTCAACTCGTAATGTTTTGGAGTAAAAAACAATGAGTGTAAATAAACCGATGGATATCTTGAATCAAGCAAGAGAAAAAAGAGTATTAATTAGACTTCGAGGTAATCGTCGAATGAGAGGTATTCTCAAAAACTATGATATTCATCTTAATCTAACATTAGAAGAAGCAGAAGAGATAGCTTCAGAAGGAGCAATAAAACTTGGAGACGTAATTGTACGTGGTGATAACGTAATTATGATTAGTCCTCCCCCTAAATAATTTCAAAAAGGTGAAAAAAAATGACTAAGGGAACACCATCATTTGGAAGACATAACAAAAGATCAACTCACATAGTTTGTAGAAGATGTGGTCGTCATTCCTTCCACAAAAGACATAAAACTTGTGCATCTTGTGGTTTTGGACGATCTTCAAAAATCCGAAGTTATGCATGGCACAGACACTAAAGGGTATGTTTAAGTTTACTAGAATGAATTAACCCTTCTTTTTTAACTACTTCTAAAAGTGGGCCGGTAGATCAGTCTGGAAGATCGCTTCCTTGGCATGGAAGAGGCCGCGAGTTCGAATCTCGTCCGGTCCACCACTTAAGATTTCTAAATTTGTATATTTCTCTCAATGTATGTAGAAAGAGACCTATAAATGATGTTTAACTTTGGAAGCCTTCTAAACAAGGTTCAATGCGTGCTTAAATAAATTTATATATTGAGGTTGTAGCTTAAAATTTATGGAAAAATCTTATGATGAGGACCTTGCTATACTAATGTCAGAAGCACGAGATTTATTTAAAAGTGCTAATTATGCTGACTCTGCAAGGAAGTATTTAGAGGCTGCTAGAAATCAGGAAGCAACTAGGGGGTTGGCACAAGCCGAGGACTTGTACCATGAAGCAATTAAGAATTTTATCCGGGCATCAGAAGAAAATAAAGAGAAGAAACAATTTCGTTTGAGTTCACAAAACATCTATTATGTTTCCTATATCTTTAAAAAAATTGGAGCAATAGATGATTGGAGAGCTGCAACAAATGCTGTGATCGAAGATTTGGTTAATGCAGCACAGGAATATCTATTATGGAATGAATATGATAGAGGAATAGTATTAATCTCTACTGCATGTTTTTTCTACTTCTCAATAGAAGAATTTCAGTCGGCTGAACAACTTTACAAGCAATACATTGAGCAAATTCAGGATGATCCTGGTTTTACTAGAGCTCAACAAGTTCTGTATTCAGCAGGTCATGCCATTAAAGCTGTGAAAGATTCAGATACAACAGCTTTACTTAATGCACAACAGCTAGTTGGTGGGCACTTAAAACCGGGATTATCACAAATTATGGGTGAATTATTCTTCCCAGCTATTGATGATGCTATGGATATTGTTGTGAAAAACTTCAGGTCAAAGGTTAAATTACCAAAAATCGTTCCTGAAGTAAATATTTCTAGAGATTTAGTTCTGGGAGAACCTACAAACCTATCCATAATTATTGAAAATGAAGGTGATGGTGAAGCATTTAATCTTGTTTTCAAACTCGATTTCCCAGAAGGAATCGATATCATTGATGGTGGAACAGAGATTACAATTGCTAATTTACCTGCAAGTCATTCAACTGAACATAATCTTTCCATACATTGTTCGCAGCCCAATGAAAAGGGAGTTTATGAGTTAAGCGCCATTATAACATTCTTTGATCAACTGCAAACTAAGCAAACAATGATGATAGGACCGTATGATTTGATTTTTAGAGAGAAAAGCTTAACGAAAGGATATGAAGTAGAACTAGCAGAGCTATCTTCCAAGGGTTTAGAACTCAAGAATCTCCTGAGAACAATAGAAATAATTCCTGAAATGGCAACAGATTTAGTCATGAAATTTGTTGAAGATTTGATTAAAGAATCAGAAGGGATTCTCAATAATGAGGAATTCGAAACTGCTCAAGCCAATATTAACACCATTAACAGAGCTTTTGAAATAATCAACACTGTTTCAGGTAATGAATTCTTAGATTTAGTTAACACTCAACGAGAGAACTTCATTGAGGAAAGAATTCTTTCGGTTAGTGACAACCTCAAAAAAGAATTTGAGGTACAAAAAAATCAGTTGAAAGAAGATCAACTCTTAGAAATTGAGAATTTAAAACAAGGTTTTGAAGAAGAAAAGGCACAATTAGAAGAAAAATTCAATATTCAGAAAGAAAACGAACAAAGAGAACTCTTGGAACAATTAAAAGAGCAGCAGGAAAAGGAAATTGCTGATGTTACAGAAGAATTAAGGATTGAAAAAGAAAAAGCCCTTTCAGAGCAAATGGAAAAGCTTGATGAAGAGAAAAAACAAGCTTTGCAAGGACAAGAAACTTTGCTAAGAGACGAATTTCAGAAATTATTATCAGAACAACAGGGTAAAAAGCGAAGGTAAGTAATTTTTACCAATTTCTACTCTTTTTTTAATATTATTATATTTTGAGTAGTATCTACTACTAGTTTATCTCCTGTTTTAATTGAAACAGTAACATCTTGGTCAGCTTTATCAACAAAGGGAATATTCGCTAGTATTGCTCCAGCTACAACAATTGTTTCTGCTTCATTTGCTATAAGTGCAAGTGGTGCCACATTATTGACACTTAGACCATAAATAACATAAGAACCCACGGTTGATCCTTTACTCTCTGGAAATACAAAAATTTTATCAGTAAGACTTTCTCCAAATAATGGATTCTCGGAATCAGTTATTATTCCTGTTTCAGCATCAACACCACCAAAAAACGAAATTGGAATAGGTGAAACTAAAGCAATTCCCTCTACAGTACCTTCAACAATAGCACGTATTTTTATTGTTTTCATTCAGAAACCCTCTCTATAATTTCAGACAAAGAAAGTAAGTTAACATTGTTTGTACCTTCTCTAGTGAGATAAAATGCCGCTTTAGCAGAATTTGTCACAATGTTTTTGTAATTTTCCCTAACTACGGGAGATACGACCATACAAGTATCAGTAAATATTTTCACTCCCTTTTCCTCCAAATTGGTTAAAAGTTTCTTTGCTTTATCATTTTGCATCAATTCTTGAGAGGAAAAAACCCAGAATTTAATCCCCTCCTTGATAGACTTATCTCCAAGAGATGAATCAATAAGTTTTACGTCCTCAAGACTTGTATGAGGACACCCAATTACCACTAAATTTACTCTTTCCTTTATCTGGTTGAAATGGTCGTATATTTGTTTTTTATCGTTTTCATCGAAGGTAACTGTTTCACTTATATAACTCAAATCAACTTTTTCAGCTTCTGGTGTATGCTTTGCAATGTGAAAGTGAGCCACGCTTCCTGATGCAGCCATTGCCGCGCCTAACATTTTTACTTGATCAATATTGGTATTTTTTATACTTTTAAAATATGGGATAATTCCATGAAACTTTTCCCCATACCAATAGCCCAAAGCTGAGAAATCTGAAAAATGAGTAATTGTTGCTTTTACAGCTACAACTATTTTAGGAACTCTGTTTTCCTTCTTGTGTAACCCATAATCAGCAGTAAAACCAGTTATAGCTGATGCTAATGAGGAAGGACCTCCTTCTCTGTTTGTTCTTGCACCATAATAAGCGTTAGCTACAGATACAGCTGATGATTCACTCCATGCTAAATGGTCACCAAATTTTGGTTTATGCCCAATCAAGTATGGTGTACAGGTAAGTGTTGTTTGTATTCCCATCTTCTGATATTGTTGTATAATTTTACGCTGTTTTTCAGCAAAATCATTTTTTATTCCCATTTCTTTCCATTTCTTCATATCCATCCCAGCAGGATTTAACCAGCTAGGAACGCTAACTTTGACATTATCTTCAGATAACATATTGAAAAAAGTGAAAATAGGTTCTCCAACAGTTAAGTATGAAACACCCGCAATTTGTGCATTTTTTATGGGAATAAGTCTTGTTGCACCATTTACTTCACCGATTTTTACAATTAATTGAGTGAGTTTAGCAATTGCATGCCCAAATTCCCCATCTAGCATCTTCTGTTGTTCTTTGGTAAGAAACATATTTACCGCTCCAAACTCTTTTTGTTTTTTTCTATACTGTATTGACATCTTTTGTTGAGTGCGCAATTAACACACTGAGGATTGCTCTTTATACAATAACTCTTTGCATGTTTCACTATCAATGCATGATATTCTTGATATAACTGTAATTTACTTGGAAGATTCTTCATAAATAGTCTTTGGAGTTCCAAGTAATTCTTGCCATCATATAAACCAAGTCTATTCATAATTCGAAATGTATAGGAATCAATTACAAAATATTTCTTTTTGAATAAGTAAAGCATGATAGAGTCCGTTGTTTCATCACCCAACCCGTTTATTGATAACAAAGTTTTACGATCAGGTTGTGGGTTGATTGATAGTAACTCTATTAGATTTTTTATCCGTCTAGCCTTTATGCGGTAAAATCCACTTGATTTAATTAGTTTTTCTAACTCCTCAATAGAAATCTTCTGCAAACATTTCATATTCAAGCAATGGGCATCCTTTAACTGAAGAAGAGCATTTTCCACATTTTTCCAATTAGTTTGCTGAGTTAATATTGCTCCAATGGCGATTTCTAACCCCTCACCTGGCCACCAGTTTTGAGAACCATATTCTTCATAGAGGTTGTTGTATAAGTCCAATAGCTCTTCTCTCATCGACTCCCCTTGAATTTTAATCTAAAAAAAATTTACTGTTCAAACTTGTAGTTTAATTGAACTAAGTTTCATTCTATCTTAAACTTTAAATGATTTACAAAGAAGTAAAAAGCGATTAAATGACAACAGAGGAACATAATTTTGAAATGATGGAAGTTAAATGTCCTGTGTGCAGCAGTACCAATACTAAAATTACACAAAAGATAATGGATATCCCTCATTTTCCCCAACTTTGGTTTTTCAATATGGTTTGTTCTGACTGTCATTTTAAACACAATGATTTTATCAATCTCTCATTTAAAGATCCAATCAGATACATTTACCATGCTGAAAATAAGGATGATTATACAACAAAAATCATAAGAGCAGCTAATGGAACGATAATCTTTCCACAAATAGGGGCTATGATAGAACCAGGTCCTAATGCGGAAGGTTTTATCAACAATATTGAAGGTATACTTCACGACATTAGAGGAAAAGCATTTTTCCTCTTAGGTGATGCAAGTTCAGATGAAGAAAGAGAAAAGATTAGAGTATATGTTGAACTCTTGGATTCTTATATTAAAGATAATCTTCCAATCGATATTGTTGTTGAAGATCCTTTTGGAAATTCATCCATCATTCCTGCAGATCCAAACAAGCTAGAGACAATTGAACTATCACAAGATGAGGCAGAAAAACTAAAGACTGGATTTATTGTCTTTGAAAGCGCGAAAGATAAAGTTGATTGAAAAACCAATCATATTCAAATCAAAGTTTTGAAGTTTTGAGGAGAACCTAACATTTTTGCTAACTATCTAAAAGATTAACTAAAAAATAAAAACGAATATTTTCTCGTTATTTGCTAAAATGTGAGAAAACACTTTGATAGTAACTGAAAGTAGAAGATAACAATTGAAGAGTTACAAACATAATACAGAAATAATACAAAAATAAATGCATGAAGCACTCATTATTCGAGTGCTATTTTCACATCCAAAGCAGACACACCCTTTCCTTCCTCATAAACAAAAAATGGATTGATATCTAGTTCCTCTATTTCAGGAAAGTCAGTAACCAATAATGATACTCTAAGTAAAGTTTCATTCACTGCTGCAATATCAGATGGTGGTTCTCCGCGTACTCCTTTGAGAAGAGTATATGTTTTTGTTCGCTGTAACATCTTTTCGGATTCTAATTTTGTTAATGGAGCTAATCCAAAAGCTACATCCTTAAAGAAGTTAGTATAAACACCCCCCAAACCCACCATAACAAGAGAACCAAATTGAGGATCCTTCATTGACCCTACAATGAGCTCTTTTCCTATCTTTTCCATCTTTTGAACATCAACTGCTAGAAGCTTGGTTTCAGGATAATGCTCCTTTGCTTTAGCGGTTATTTCTTCATATGTTTTGGTAGCTTCTTCTTTGCTTTTGACATTTAACCTTACTCCACCAATATCTGTTTTATGTATAATATCAGGGCTTGTTATTTTCATTACAACAGGAAAGCCTATTTCCTCAGCTAAAGATGCAGCTTCTTCTTTTGATCGAGCTAGTCTGGTATTAGGAACACAAATCCCATATACTTTTGCAACGTTAATTGCTTCTGTACCCAATAGGTTCTTTCGCCCTTCTGATTTAACTTTATCAAAGATACTTCTAACTTGTTCTTTGTTTCTATCTAGATTTGGAATTTTATCATCAATTGGTCTTTTCCTAATTTTATCATATTCAGCAAGAGCGCCCATTGCTCGCACACCTCTTTCTGGATGAGGAAAACAAGGTATTTTGTTCTTTTTCAACTGATAAATGCTTGGTCCTAAAATCTCCCCACCTATGAAAACAGTGATAATAGGCTTGTGTGGATATTTTTTACGTATTTCAATTATTTTATCTGTAGTTTCTTGACCCTCAGTCATTGCCTGAGGGGTAAGAATTAGAATTACACCATCTACATCGTCACTTAACAAGGAAAGCTCTAGAACCATTCCATAGTCTTCTGCTTGGGCGGTTCCAAGTGCATCAATAGGATTGTTGAAGTTTGCAGCTGGTGGTAAGAAGGATTTTAATTTATCTTTAAACTCAGTAGAAAGTGTTGCAAGTTCAAGACCAGATTTTTCTGCTGCATCTGTAGCTAATATTCCTGGTCCTCCTGCGTTTGTAATTATAGCTATTTTATTTCCTTCAGGAATAGGCATAAAGCTAAAAGCAAAAGCCATGTCAAATAATTCTTGTGCATCATCTGCTCTTATTACACCAGCTTTCTCAAATGCCACATTATAAGTTGTATCTGCCCCCGCCATACTGCCTGTGTGTGAGGAAGCAGCTCTTGCACCGGCTATTGAACGTCCAGATTTTAATACAATAACTGGTTTTTTTCGAGTGACTGACTTGCAAACTTTGACAAAATCAGGACCTCTACTTATGCTTTCAAGATATGCTAAAATTGCTAGAGTGTGCTCATCATCTGCTAACGCTTCAATAAAATCTGTTTCATCTAAATCAGCTTTGTTCCCTAGAGAAACAAAACTTGAATATCCAATCCCCTCAGCACAGCTCCAATCTAATATTCCTGTCAACAAAGCTCCACTTTGACTCAGAAATGCCACATCACCCTTAATAGGTGAGCGTTCTGCAAAACTAGCATTCATAGGAGCAGATGTATCCATAACACCCAAAATATTTGGACCTACAATTCTTATGCCATATTTTCGTGCAATCTCTACAATTTTTTTCTCTAACTTAGCACCTTCAGAACCAGTCTCTTTAAAACCAGCAGTGATTACAGCAGCATATTTAACGCCTTTTTTCCCCAAATCGTCCATTAATGATGGAATAAATCTTGCAGGAATACAGATAACAGCTAAATCAACTTCATCTTCAATATCATCTATACTTGCATAAACCTTTACTCCCTCAATCTCCCCATATTGATCCGCTTTTGGATTTATCGCATAAAGCCTTCCTTTGAAACCGCTCAACACCATGTTTCTTAAGGCAGCATATCCAACCTTCTTCTTATCTGGGCTAGCACCAATAATGGCAACGCTTTCTGGATGCAATAACTTATCTAATTTAGCTAATGGCAGTATTTTCACCTATTTTGAGCGAATTAAAGAAATAATTTAAACATGTCGCTAGGAAGTCGCTCTTTTATTCTTCAACTCTTACTCCCATGAAACTTTTCGTTCTTCAGATCCATTTTCTTTTGAAAGTGAATCTTCTTCAATCATATGCTGACTAGCAAGGATTTGAGATATTACAGCAAACAAATCTAAACCTTCTTCATAAATTCCTAACTTCTTGTCAACTAATTCTCTTGGTAAGTTCTTTATTTCTCCGTGTGGAAAAGCTCCGAATATTAGTAAGGGATTTGTGGATTCAAAAATTATTTTTGAATATTCAAGAGAAGTAAGTTGTTCTCCTTTAACACTGAACTCAATTATCATGTCGTGTTTCTGCCGTAATTCTTCCAGAAGATTCGGAAGAGAACTCTTTGTAAGATTCATTAGAACTTCATCTCCTGTTGGAGGTGATCTTCCATTCTTAAACAGCTGCAAAAATAGACCGTTAAACCGCTCAATGCTTTTTGGCAATCTTATTTCAGGATTGAGATATATTACTCTGTCATCATATGTGTGAATAATCACTTGAAGTCTTTCCTCTCTAGCACAAATAGAACCAAAACATGACAAAAGGGTGAAATGAACCATATCAGGCCTTCCTCGTCTCTCAAAATCTGTTAGTCCCCCGATGAGTTGCTTATGATAATTTATATCTAGCATTACTTCAGATGGTGATTTCTTTAGTTTAGAAAAGAAGTTTCTTACATTCATATCCTTCATCAGTTCCTCTGGAAAGGATTCGATAGATGCTTCCGCAAGTAAGATTGTCAGAAATTTCGCCATAGATAAACAATTACTAACTATAACGAACTCACTTTTCAACTTTACTGATACACACAAGAAACTGACAAACCAAAATTGCTAAAAACACATGCAAAAACAGAAAACAATGAGAAAATGCTATCTTGTCGAATACAATCTTCTAGAATATCGTTATTCTCTCGATTTGCAAAAGAGGATTAGAAGTAAAAAGGAAGACAACAGTGAGTTTGCCAATTTTTTATTAGTTTTACAACACAATCCAATTTTTACAATTGGAAAAAAAGGATCAAGAGAGGACATTTTAGCCACTAATGAAATTCTTGAAGAAGAAGAAATTGACATTATAGAAGTGAGAAGGGGTGGAGAGGTAACTTATCACGGACCAGGACAACTTGTGGGTTACTTTCATCTTAACTTGATAAAGTTGAATATGAGTGTAGATCAATTTGTTTGGAGTATGGAAGAAACTTTGATTGAATTATTAAAAGAATATAAGATTGAAGGGTGGAGAAAAGAGGGATATCCTGGCGTTTGGGTAGATTTTCAAGGAAGAAAATGGAAGTTGGCAGCAATAGGAGCAAGAGCATCAAAAAGGATTACATCTCATGGTTTAGCATTGAACGTTAATACAAATATGGATCATTTTCGCTTAATTATCCCTTGTGGGATTACTGAATATGAGCCAATTTCAATGGAACAAGTTCTTGGAAAGTCATTGGACATAAAGGAAATATATGAGAAATTCGAAAGATCATTTGAAAAGACATTCAACCTTAAACTAGAAAAAATCACAGAGAATCAATTAGAAGAGATGATTAAGAGAGATGACTAGACTTCGAAAACCTGAATGGTTACGAATAGGAAGTATGGATAGAGAGAAAATCCGTGAAGTTCAACAAATACTAAGAAAACTAGAACTTCATACCGTATGTGAAGAATCGATGTGTCCAAACATCGGAAAATGTTTTGAGAAAAAAACAGCAACCTTTCTTGTTATGGGGGACATATGTACACGTGATTGTAAATTCTGCGATATTGATTTTGGAAAACCTAAACCTTTAGATGAACATGAGCCAGACCATTTACTTGAAGCAACAAAAAGATTGGGACTAAAGCATGTCGTTATTACTTCTGTGACAAGAGACGATTTACCTGATAGCGGGGCAGCTCATTTTGCTAAAATTACAGAGAAGTTAAGGAATTATGACGAGAATCTTATAATTGAACTACTTATTCCAGATTTGAAAGGCAAAGAACAAGACATTAAAATTGTGGTCGATTCAAAGCCAGACATTATTAATCACAATGTGGAAGTAGTTCCTAGACTCTTCAAAAAAGTTACTCCTCAAGCAGATTACAAAAGGTCTCTTAAATTACTTAAATTGGTAAAGGAGATGAATCCGAAAATACTCACAAAATCTGGGTTGATGGTAGGCTTGGGTGAAATAAAAGAAGAAGTAGTGAAATTATTAAAGGACCTTCGAGAAGTTGATTGTGATATTTTAACAATAGGTCAATATCTTAAACCCCCAAGTTCAGACTTAGAAATAGAAGAATTTGTTCATCCTGATCGCTTTAAGGAATACGAGAAAATAGCCTATGAGCTAGGTTTCCAATTCGTAGCTTCAGCTCCTTTTGTAAGAAGTTCATTCAACGCAGAAGAAGCAGATTTCTTACTAGAAAACTAGGATTTAAGTCTCTGCAAAAGTGTTGGGGTTTAATACTTGGGAATCTTAAGAGTATTGTGATAATAATAGGAGAGAAGAACGAAGAGATAGTTTTACTTTGTTTAAATTGTGGAGCGACTGCGAAGTTTGCATGTGATGAATGTGGAAAACCTCTGTGTGGACGATGCAGAAGTCGAGAAAAAAAAGACTTAGTTTCAAAAATTGTTTTACCTGCTGGATTATGTAATAGTTGTACTAGGAACCGCACAAATAGATTCTCTACTGGAGAGATTAATACCTTGTCTGAATCAGTTACAAAATATGCAAAGCCTATCATTTCTGGACCGAGAAGTGAAAGAAACAATAAATGAAAATTGTTTTGTAAAAATGTAACATTCATAAACTCAATTTAGCTTTGTTAAATTGAACTAGAGGGGAATTTTTGTTTAGTTTAGCAAGTTTTCTGATAACACTGAGAGAGGCCATAGAAGCCGCATTAATAGTGGGTATTTTACTTATTTATGTTACAAAAATAGGTGAAAGGAAATTAAAGAAACAAGTGTGGATAGGTACAATTGCAGGTATTGTCCTCTCAATTCTTACAGCTGTTATCTTTCAATTTGCTTTAGGTGGGTTTGAAAGTTATGAGGAAATCTTTGAAGGTTTTGCAATGATAATAGCTTCATTGTTGCTGACATGGATGATAATATGGATGCTAAAAACAGGAAAAGATGTTCAGAAGAAACTTGAAGAAAAGGTAGACATTTCAATAAAACAACAGCAAAAATATGGTTTACTGACACTTGCACTTATCTCTGTTCTAAGAGAAGGGGTAGAAACGGTTCTTTTTCTTGCTGGTATTGGGGCTACTGAAGATAATCCTTGGATTGTTCTCTGGTCAGGAATATTAGGAATAGTTGTTGCTTTAGTAATTGCTTTTCTTATTTTCTATTCTGGTAAAAAGATAAACTTACGGACGTTTTTTTTAATTACAAGTATTGTCTTAATTATTGTTGCAGCAGGTATGTTTTCTCATGGAATTCATGAATTTCAAGAAATTGGTTGGTTTGGATCTGAAATGCATTGGTTACAAAACCATGTTTGGGATATGAGTGGAATTCTCAACGATAAGACAAATGAACTGGGAAAATTTCTTAGAGCTCTATTTGGTTATCAAGATAAACCAACATGGTTAGAAATGATTGCTTATATTGGTTATTATCTAATTCTTGGATTTATCGCACTTGTTTCGTTTTTGCTTATAAAAAAGAAATCAAAAAATAATTTCTAAAGTAACAAAACTTTTAGAAGAGAAGAAAAAACTTAAGAAAAAGAGAACGAGAGAATATAAGTAGAAACGGGGCACTAGCTCAGCTCGGTTAGAAGTCAAATGGCTGCGTGCCATTAGATTATCAGGCGACTGGCTCATAAATTTGGGCCAAAACTGAGAGACCAGTTGGTCGGTGGTTCAAATCCGCCGTGCCCCACCAATTTTTTCTAAACACATACCTTTTCCATCCACTCTGATATATTTCTCCATACAAAGTTGATTTTTGAATCTACTTCTTTCTTATCATCAACGGCTATTAAAGGCATAATCTCAGTTTTTAAGCTCTCAAGGACACCCATATATAAAGAATTGTAATTGCAAAACAATGTTAGCTCTTCCATATACCCGAACCTTTCTTTACTAGTGTTTTTATTTATAATATTAACAAATGCTGGTAGTACTTTCACCTTTCTTTCAATAACAATAGAAGAGTCATTTTTCACTACATAATTGATTAACCACTTTTTATCTGAATCTTCCTCTATTGATTTCAATGCTATTCTCCACCCTTCATTGGTGAGATGCTTGCTTGAAACCATATCATTTGCGCCCAATTGAAGATTTTGCTTAAGATAAATCACAATTGAGTTGCTAAATTCTTCCCAAACTTCAAAATACTCAAAAAACAAAAATATGAACAATTTCATCATATTTTCTCGATTTTCACCTCTTAACAAGTTGAAAGAAATTGCAGGTTTTAAATACAGAATATCAATCAAATCATTTATTTCATCAATATGACCTAACTTCTCGCGAAGTCTTTCTATGTACAATTCTCTTGCTTTTTTTCCCTTTTCTCCAGCTCTTTTACCATCAACTCTACAAAATCTAAATTTTAATTCGGAATACCTTGTTGTTGATTTTCCTGACTTTATTGCTATAGGAAATGTAGATAGAATATTTCTGTCCAACAGCCTATTTGTGTTGAAGATCTCATTGAAATCCATCTTAATATTCAAGATGGGATTTTCCTTGGATTTGAGTTCTTTGTCATCTCCAAAAACCTTTATTGGATTACCTTTCTCATCTAAAAATATCAGTGAACGAAGTGTATCTCCTTGTTCAAACAGGTTTTTGCGAAGTTTTGACTTTGTATTCCCCTTCAGCAAATAAAGAATGCTGAATATTAGAGAGTATTCAGGATTTGTCTTTAATTTTTGTTCGAAATCTTCTTCTGAAAAATCATTAGAAGCAATTTCTTTTAGAAAATCTAATACTTCTTTATCATTATAAGCAAACAGTTTCTTGAATGCTAGTTCCTTTGTTTCACTTAGTTTTGTGGGATTACTTCTACTTATTTCCTTGAGTTTACCAAAAGAGGGTAATTTCCAAACATAATTTACAGTATAAGGTTTTGCAGAATACATTTTTTGGTTTTTCTCAAGCCACAACTTAACACTTGAAATGTCTTCTGAAGCAATTTCACTACATACAAACGTTTTACCGTCTTTGAGTAGCTCAAATGATGTAAAGTTTTTACTATCTACTAGATACTGATAAATCTCATGAAGGATTTCGTTGTAAGCAAAAAGAAGAATTTCAGTATAATTTGGAGAAGACACCATCTCTTCAATCTTACAATTCTTGTTTATTGAAATAGATTTGAAAATTGAATTCAATTCAGAGTATAATTCTGAATCAAAATCTGAATGAGTTCTTTTCAATTTCTTAAGTAAATTTTCTGAATAACCCACAATCGAGACTATATGGTCTCCTTTCCCGTTTTTTATGGGTTTGAAACGGAATACTTCTCCTAGAATACGAAGTGATTGTTTTTTTCTATTAATGATGTTAAGATGATTGACCACTTTAGCATCGTCATTTAGTGTGTAGCCATTTTGAATCAAAGCTATCAAACGATGGTTATCTTTTGCAGATTTTATCAACTTACTTGCCAATTGTCTTGCATCAGGAACCCTATTCCTCTCTAAACCAAATATTAGGTCATGCAAATATTTCGAGGATTTCATTTTTTGTAAGAAATTGTTACCCAATGCATCGTAGTAATAGGTATAGCATTTAAACAGAGAATCAGAAAAATCAATACTCTGATAATTGTTAAAACCTGCTTTCTGAAGAACACTTTGAAACTTTTTATCAGTACGCTTCTGAGCTAGATTAAAAACTGACTTGTGTAGAGGGTCATCTATATTCTTGAAGCTTTTACATATAGAATATCCATTTCCACATTTCTGTTCTGAAAACCATAATTCAAATGTATTCTGGTTAAGCAAGGTAAAATAAGAATCAAAACCTAAGGACACACTTACTTTAAATTTAGAAAAGTCTGAATGAACAATTAATTTTTGACTATCACTTGAGATCTGTTGTCTTCCTCTAAACTCATCCTGATTATGGTTTATTTTTATCCAAACATTCTGGAAAAATTCATGCATAGTTTTGTAATCAAAACCTAGTACTTTTTTGTCAAAATCAGACATGCAAGCTAAATAAATAGTAAAAACTCTAGCTTCTTCAGAAGTTAAATCATACTTTATTTCAATATTATTTATGATATTTGAGCCATGTTCTTTGAAGAACTCACGAGTGATTTTTTGTTTGTGATCTTCATCAAAATCCTTACCAAATAAGCGAATTTTCTTATACGTATCAGAAATAGCTTTAGAAAATCTTAGATTTTCTTCAAACAAGTATTCTCCAAAAGAGATATCTTTTTTCTTCTCAATTAATGATTGTATGCTCTTGATGTGTTTTTTCCAATGCTTGAAACTATTACTACTATTAGTTATTCCATCAATAGATTCAATATCAGGAACGAACAGAGATTTAACTAATCAAAATAATCAAACACTGGAAAACCTTATAATTCCTTCTAAGTAAAGAGTTTATTTGGAAGCAATAAGAAAAAATAAGTGTAAGTGTAAAACAATGTTTAAGATAAAAACCCTCAAAGGAAGAAAATGGTTTTTTGCATACACTTTATTAATAACATTAATTTTTCTTTTTCTTCTGCTATTTGGTTCACTTTATTCAACAATACTTGCTGAAAAACAAAAAATCTTGTATTTAGAAACCTCAGATATTGGTTCTAAGGGAACTGATAATAATAACTCACCTGATTTTTTATATGTTATGTCATTTGATAACTTGTCATTGTCAGATGTATTAAATTATGACATCTTTTTTTCCAAAATAACAAATTTCTCTAAGGAAAATCACATAACATCATATGCATTATTCGAAATTTCCTCTTCTTCTGAAATTATGCAATTTAATTATTCGAAGACAAATACAACCTTTGCAAACCCAATTTTAATTGCGTCACCATCAATGCTGGAGTGGATGTTTCCTGGAGAAGGAAATCTGCATCAATTGATACATTTCTCAAATAATGTTAGTACAAATGAAGGTATGGAATATGGTGAAGAGATTAAGATGTTCAAAGATGGAGATGAAATTACACTCAATATTGGTTCTTCTTATTACAATCCTTATTACATCTTTCTAACAAAAATAGCTAATAGAGTCATTATTTCTTCAGAACTCATAAACGATGTGTTTAATTTCTTTCAAGAACAGGTTCTAACTATTAGTCTTTATCTAGATATTGATTCCAGTTACTTACAGAACACGAAAATAGGTGAAATAAATACTCTATTAGAAGAAATTACTAATTATCTAGATTATACTGCAGAAGACAATGGTTTATCTTTTGATTATAATATTCCTTGGACAAAGAATCAGTATGAAGCGTTTTTGGAAAGTCTAATAACAAATTATAGTATAATAGAATCAGCTTTATTACCAGGTTATTTTATTGTTGTGTTGATATTCTGGGTGGTAATGAAAGAAGGGTTTGTTGATCTTCGAAAAGAGCTGTTTTTATATCTTACAAGAGGTGCAAAAAAGACACAATTTGTTAAACACTATGCACTGATTTTTCTAATTTCAGATTTACTATTGTTAGTTTTTCTTAGTGGTATAGGAGAGCTAATTACACAGTTTTGTTATCAAATATCTTCAATTATGACTTCAATTTTGGGTGGGTTGTTAATTCTTCTTCCATTTGAAGCAGTGAAAGTCTATTCCTTGTATAATTTTGTATCAGAAAATGTAACGGTTTTCACTCAGGAAAACAAAAAACAAAAAATCCAACTGAATAAAAGAGAACTATCATTAAAACAGCTCCTTATCTTAATAACCAGTGGATCTGTTCTTCTTATCTATTCCTTTCTCTTACCATACATTATTCCTATTGAATTTATCTCAACAGTAATTCTAGCATCAAGAATTATTGCTGGTATTATATTATTTATTACATCTGCTTTATTCTCTACCAGAATTAGTTTTAGAACAAGTATTATAGTACTGGAGAAAATTTCTTCAAAGTATTATGCAACTACAAGATTTATTGAAAAATTTCTAATGTCTAAAAGGCGTAACCTCAAAATTTTTACACTGGTTAGTTTTTGGTTAATTGTTCTATCTAGCTTTACTATCAATACTCTTAAATTGAATCAACAATCACAAGAATTTTTCGATCAAAGTTTGAGTCTAGATATTGAGTTAAATGTTAGAGAGTACTCTTTTATGACATTAAGAAATATTGAATCTTTCTTATCTGATGAGGACATTGTGAATTATATACCTCTTAAAACAATGACCACAACAGCTAGTCAATTCAATAAGATAACTTTTCTTCCTATATTGAATGTTACTTATGTAAGTCCTTCTTTTTTCAGACTTGAAAACGCTAAAGGTGAAAATATCAATTTTCAATCTATGAGTCAGCATGAAAAATCACTTCTGGTATCTCATAATGTTATCGAGAGAAAATACTATGATGTTGGTGATAATATATCATTATTGATAAATCCACCAGGACAAGGGGTAAACTTTTCAATACCAGAAACTCCTATAGAAATCAATTTTACAATTTTTGATGAAGTTAATTACTTCCCATTCATCCCTTATAACACTTGGAATGATGAAATAGAACCTTTAACATATCACTATATAACAGATATTTCTTTGTTAGAGGAATTATATGGAGAACTGATTTTTGATAGTGTATTAATAAAACTAAAGAAAAATGTTAATCCACAAGAATGGTATGATAAAACCAAAAATAAATTAGGAGAATACAATCAATTTCTAAGTGCTTACATTCCTGAAACTAGAAGAGCTGAAAGAGAGGAAACCAATTTGGAGGATATACTCGTTATTGAAGTCTTTATACTTTCAGTAACTGTAGTTAGCTTTACTCTATTGTATTTTCAATCAATAACAAAAGATAGCAAAAACAAAATATTGGTCGCACTCTCTCGAGGAATCAATATCAAAAGGCTCAAAAGTAGATTAGTTGGAAGTTCTTTCCTCTTATTAATGATAAATATCTTCCTCGGTTTTCTAGTTGGGGTTACTCTTTCAGCTATTTTTCATTTTGGTGTACGTTCGTACGAAATTAGAATGTTCAGATTATCTCTAATATCTCTAGAGTCTTTCTTTTTCCTTTTGGTCATACTTGGAGCTAGTTTTCTAACCTTATTAGTTACATTTATACTAACTGGTAAGAAAATTGATACTGCAATTCTTACTCAAATGGGTGAGACAATATTAGGTGAATGAAATGTCAAAGGATTTAATAATTGAAAATTTGGAAAAAATATACAAAGCAGAAGTGGAAACCATTGCTGTTAGAGATTTCAACTTAACTGTAAACAAAGGTGAAATAGTTACTCTAGCAGGTCCCAGTGGTTCAGGTAAGTCAACTATCTTACTCTGTATAGCGGGTTTATTAGAACCAACTTACGGTAAAATTATAGTCAATAATAAATTGATAAATTCTCTTTCTTTTGAAGAATTGATTGAATATAGGCGCCACACAATTGGGATAATTTTTCAAAGTTTAAACTTAATAGAATACTTCACTGTCTTTGAAAATATAGCTTTTCCCCTTTGGATTGCACAAAAAAAGCATAAGGAAACCAACAAAAGAGTTGAATCGCTACTCAACGCTTTGGATATTAATCGTTATGCTCAAACCTATCCCAGATTCTTAAGTGGAGGTGAGCAACAAAGAGTTGCTATTGCTGTTGCTTTAGCAAACGAACCTGACATTATTCTAGCTGATGAACCAACAGGTAATCTTGATCGTGAAACTGCAGACATAGTTATTGATCTACTAATGAAAGAAACAATAGAGGAGGACAAAATATTGATTTT
>DXJF01000061.1 GCA_019057375.1 Candidatus Heimdallarchaeota archaeon | reverse complement strand
TTTCAAAAATGATTTTCGAAGAAGCAATTTTATATGCTAGGAGAAACAAAAACATTCTTCTAGATAGATTGATTACTCCTTTAGAATCTTTGGCTTTTAATTGTTTAATCCAAGAAACAAGTGTTCAATATGGAGCATTACTCCCAACTATAAGGACGCTAAAAGCTGGAACAAGAGTAATTGCAACTATTATAGCTCATTGCTATACAGGAGCAAAACTATGGAGAAGTGTTTTGTTTGCTATACTTGAAATGTTTGTAAGTACTTTGTATCCTGGTTTCTTTGGTTATCTTTTGACTATAGATGATTGGGACATCTGGGTTCAAGCAATTTATGATGAAGTTGCCTCTCAAGATTTCCTAGAAATGACTTTAGATGATGCAGTACTAGATTTAGTTACTGACTTATTGCCTGATATTGTAACTCAAGCACAAGATGCATTTGGGTCAGCTATAGTAGCAGATGCATTAGAAGCTATTGGCTTTATTAATAGTATGGTATCCATAATGGTAACTGTATGTTCATTTACTTACAAAGATTGGGAAGTAGATTACATAATGTACTCTGATGCTGTAGTCATGGCTTTAGATCTAGAAACTTATAACGAAGTTCTTCCTTTTCAGTTACCTCTCGAAGGTGATAGTTTGTATGAAAAACTTGAAGCTCTTGAAGATGCAATCATTAACGACTATGATGACATAGATTCCAAACTTGATGAAGTAAGCAGTCAGCTTGTTGATGTCAAGGAGGACACATATGATATACTGAATTTCCCTGACGAACTCGATGATAGATTTTATCTATGGTATGATCTAGCTGTAGAACACCTGGATGATATTGATTCAGATCTTTTAGCATATATAGATACTCATGCATATACAAATACATATATTGAAATGGATGTTGATGATATTGAAGGTGGATGGTGGGGAGGAAATATTCACATATATTATCACTTCTCCAATTTGGGAGGAAACCAAGTACCCTTAACCTATTTCCGAGTAGACTGGCACGAATCATCAAAAAACCAAGACAGATATGATGTATTCAATTACGAGTATTGGTTAGTGCCTGGGCAAACAATATATGATGATTTTGCTTGGACTAAGAAAATTTGGCATAGTTCAGAGATTAGTTGGTATTGTAGTGCTGCTATACTCTATGGAGATTTAAAAGGCAACTTCAAAGACGCTCATAAATTTACTAACAACTATTTCCCTAAATCCTATAATTCGGACTTAGTGTTTGAATTAAGTGGAAATCCTCATGAGAATCAGATTAAGTTTGAAATCCATAGAATAAATGATATATACAGTAGATATTTGTATATCTATATAAATGGTGAAACAACTCCTTCCTATACATACATAATAGGTTCTTATTTTGAAAAACAGCTATCTCTTTCTTCTGCAATTAATACCATTAAATTTAGAATTTATTGGGGAAGATATGTTGAAAACGGTTGGAGACTCACAAATTTCATTGCATATTAATTCTTTTTTTCTTTTTTTTCACTCTTTTTTATATTCTGCAAAACATATTTATGATTGATTGGAGAATCTTATCTTGCCTATTCTGTTTTTCCCACTTTTCTTAATGATGAATAGTTAGGTGTACAAAGTGGTTATATTACTCTCAAAGAAATCACTCAACGAGCTAGATTTGTCCAATATTACTAAAATAGAAGAATTCAGAGAAGTTGTCAGAAATATTCGTCGAATCTACAATCTCTTTCCTTTGGAAGACGCCAAAGAACTGGAATTTCTAGAAAAAAGAAATAATAAAAAGTAGGGTTAGTTCAACCCTATAATTTCTCCGTCTTCTGTATAGTCCATTTTGTTAGCAGCTGGAACCGGAGGTAATCCAGGCAACAAGAACATGCTTCCACAAACAGGAACTATAAATTTAGCACCAGTATAAAGACGAACTTCGTCTACATTTAGAGTCCAACCTTTTGGAGCACCCATTAAACCAATTTTATCAGAAAGACTTAGTTGGGTCTTAGCCATACACATTGGGAAGTCAGCAAAACCTAGTTTTTCAATGGATGCAATTTCCTGTAAAGCTCGAGGTGTGTATTCAACTTCTTCTGCTCCATAAACTTTCTTAGCGATTTTCTCAATTTTTACTTTGATAGGATCAGAGAATTCATAGGCGAATTCAACATTGCCTTTACCCTTTTCAATTGCTTCTAAAACTGCTTCAGCTAAAGCGATACCACCTTCACCACCTTTCATGAAAACTTCACTTTCAGCAGCAGTAACACCAAGAGATTCACATTTGTCTTTGATCCAAGCCATTTCTTCATCATTGTCGAAGGGGAAGCGGTTAATAGCGACGACAGGAGGGATGTTGAAGACATTGAGCATATTGTCGAGATGTTTTTCAACATTTTCGAAACCTTTTGAAAGGGCGTCGAGGTTTTTCTCTTTTGCTACATCGAGGTCAGAAATACCACCATGGAGCTTAAGAGCTCTTGCAGTAACAACTAAAACTACAGCGTTAGGTAAGGTATCATATTGACGAGCAACAATGTCGACGAATTTTTCGAAACCGAGATCAGCGGCGAAGCCACCTTCGGTGATAGTGTAGTCAGCAAGCTTCAAAGCGAGCTTGGTACCTATGATAGAAGAGTTGCCGTGCGCAACGTTGGCAAATGGCCCTCCGTGTATGAATCCTGGTACTCCTTCGAAGTTTTGCACTAGGTTTGGTTTTATTGCATCTTTCAGTATTAGTGTCATTGCTCCTACTGCTTCAATATCCTTGGCGAATACTGGCTTATCATCATAAGTATATCCTAATAGAATACTACCTAATCTTTCTTTCAGTTCTCTCACATCAGCTGATAGAGCTAAAATAGCCATGATTTCTGAAGCTGCTGTAATCACAAATCCTGTGTTTCGGATGTCACCACCCATTCTTCTTCCACCAATTCCAGTAATAATATCTCTTAATGCTCTATCATTCATATCCATTGCTCTTGGCCAAGTTACTTTTGTTGGATCAATGTTACACTTATTTCCTTTTGTTAAGTGATTGTCAAGCAAAGCTGCAAGTAAATTATGTGCTGAAGTAATTGCATGTATATCTCCGGTAAAGTGCAGATTTATGTCCCACATAGGAAAGACTTGTGAGTATCCACCTCCGGTAGCTCCTCCTTTTATTCCAAAAGTTGGACCCATTGAAGGTTCTCTTAATGCGAATATGACTTTCTTGCCCATCTTTTGCATTGCTTGTGATAGACCTATTGTAGTTACTGTTTTTCCTTCTCCTGCTCTTGATGCAGTCATAGCTGTTACGAAAATTAATTTGCCATTTGGTTTGTCAGAATTAAGTATTTTAAGCATGGTTTGGTAATTTATCTTAGCAACATGCTTTCCAAATTGCTCTAGGTCATCTTCTTCTAGACCTACTTTTGCAGCAATTTCTCTAATGTTTTTCATATCTTTTGCTTTTTCTTGAGCAATTTCAATGTCTTTCTTCATTATAATCATCATCTAAGATTGTTAGTTGAACCCCCTTTCTGAGTTTCAATTAAAAAATATTTGGATGTAGTAATAATACTGGTTTCAACAATCTTGTTCTGTTAAAACCATTTTTAAAGAAAATTTATTTGCTAAATCACATAACAGAATTCAGATAATTAGATTACTCACTATTTTAATAGCAAAACCCTTTTCTAATAATTTTTTCTGATAGAATGTTGTCAAATAGATACGTTCTAAAATGTCCATATCCCTTGAAGCATAGAATTCAAAATCATAGAGTAGTGTATAGTTTAATGAGATGCGAACACCCACAATGTAATGTTGATGCTGACATACTTTTCTATTGTAGATTCTGTAGGGGGTCATTCTGTCAAAACCACAGAAATTCGCAAGATCACAACTGTCCTTCAGTAAATCAAAGAACAGGTACAGCTCCTGGTGCACCTCAAAATTCTGTTACACCTGCTGAAGCTATGCGAAGATTTGCCCATAGTGTCGCTCAAACTGCTCAACAATCTCAACAATCTCAACAATCTCAACCTGCACCTAAGTACTTTGCTGATGAAAAAAGTCAGAAAAAATTCATTGAGAAACGTCTTACTGAATCTGGACAACTTTTTACATTGGGTAATGAAGTATTGGACATTCTTTTCGGTTTTGCTCTAATAGTTCTTGTTTTCGGTCTCTTTCAATATCTAGCTGGTTCTACAGGTATTTGGTGGTGGGGATTTGTAGTTTCCATTGCCTTAGTTGGCACTGCTTTTCTACCTCATGAACTGGCTCATAAGTTTGTAGCTATTAGAAAAGGTCAATATGCTAGATACATTCTTTGGGTAAGGGGGTTGATGTTTACTCTTTTAACAATGGTAATTGGAATAGGTCTAATTGTTCCTGGTTTTGTTGCCATTGTTCCGATGAGTAGACAAATGGACAAAAGGGATCTAGGATTGGTTGCTTTTGCTGGACCTTTTACAAATGCGATAATAGGATTCGTTAGCTTGATTTTTGGATTCTTGACTCATTTTGGTGCTATAGCTTTACCTCCTCTCTTAGCAAGTCCAAATATCTTTATCCTAGTTGCTCAGTTTAATGGATTAATTGCGCTCTTCAATTGCATACCAGTCTGGCAACTCGATGGTAAGAAAATACTGAATTGGAATAAAGTCGTATATTTTGCACTAATCGCTGCTAATCTGGCACTAGTCATACCTGCATTCATAATTAATCCCTCTTTTCTTTCGGGAGGATCATAATCTATCTAAAACTGAGATTTTTGTGATTGCAATCAAAAAAGATAATTATAGGGACTCTTAACTAGATTAAGGATGAACAAGGCATTACTGAGAGCTTATGCTCAATGACGAGTCATAGTTAGTCTGATTAACTATATTTTCTTCCTATTTTTTTGTGTTGCTTCTTTTTTAATTGGTGTAAGTTCTCTGATTCTAACATAGTCATTGTGGTTCGCAGTTCAAAAATAAAAGTAGTAATAAATTTCCTTAGTTCACTTACTCCCCCCTTTGCCAGAGCTCTTAATACTGGGAGAGCAAAAGCTACATAATCAGCACCCAAAATAAATGCTTTCACAGCATCCGTTCCAGTCCATATTCCACCAGAGGCCACTAATTTCACAGTTTTATTTTTCGTTGCTGAACGTGCATGATTCAGACTAACAGCTGTAGCTATACCTTGTTCCACAAATTCTTCTGAAATATATTCAATCTTCTTATTTCTAAGATATTCAATTTTTGTCCAATTAGTTCCTCCAGCACCTGCAACATCAATAGCATAGGGGTGTAATTTTGCTAAATTATTCAAATCCTTTTTTGAAAAACCAGTTCCTACACCTTTTAGAATAACAGGAAACTGCACATTCGATAGTAGCTGTTTGAGTGGTTCTAAGGAATAATTATCTAGCTTATCCCCTTCTAGTTGTACCAGCTCTTGTAATGGGTTTATATGAATAGCCAGTGCATCTGCATTAATCATCTCCACAGCTAATTTCGCTTCCTTTAAACCATAACCTTTGTTGAATTGAGCTAAACCTAAATTAGCAATTAAGGGAATATCTGGTGCAATATCCCTTACTTCAAATGTTTCAGCGAATTTAGAGTCTTCAATAGCAGCTCTCTGTGATCCAACCCCCATCCCAATATTGAATTCCTGACATATCTCCGCTATCCGTTCATTGTACTGTTTTCCTAATTTAGACCCACCAGTCATACCAGAAACAATTATTGGATAGTCTATTGTCTTCCCAAAAATAGTTGTATTTAGATCTATTTTCTCAGGGGAAAGATTTACAAGAGTTGTAGGATGAAGCTCAATTTCTTGAAAGCCATTATTATGTAACTTGTACTCAACATCGTGTTCCAAGCAAATCCTAATGTGGTCATCTTTCCTTTTAGATGTAATTTCATCCTTTTCTTTTTCCATATTGTTTATTTGTATTAAGCTAAATAAAAACTTTATACATTAGAGTTAGCATTTTAAGTGTTTGAGCAATTTTGTATCAAACAGAAAGGTTCAAAAGTCTGAAATGACATATAGCAAAAAAATCAGATATTTTAAGTGATATATGATGGAATTCTGCCCAGAATGTGGAAAACTGCTGATTCCTAAGAAAAAAGGAAAATCAAAGATGTTATTTTGTGCTAAATGTGGTTATGAAGACAAACTAGAGGAAGGAGAAGGTTACGAGGTTCAAGATGAAGTTGAACACAAGACTAGTGACTTAACTGAAGTAGTTGAAGTAATCAATGAAGAAAGTTTGTCTGAAGCAGAACTTGAGGCAAGGCGAGAACGATTTATTGAAGGAATAGATTTTCTTGAAACAGAATAATCCTAAGAGCACACCAAAAACTGAAAACGGTTATTCTTCTTTCATTATGGTTAGGTTTTCAGAGATAGCAATAAAAGGTTCTAAAACACGAAAGTGGTTGACTAAACGTTTAGTAGCACACATTGAGTATGTTTTAAGATTATATGGAATATCAGACAATAAGGTCATAAATGATTACAGCCGTATTTTTGTTGAAAGCTCTCAACTACTTGAAACAGAGAAGTTTATAGCTCATTTAGTTCCTGGTGTTTCTAGTTTGAGCATTGTAAGATCCTGTTCATCTAATTTGGAAGAAATTAAAGAGTGCGTTAAAGAGTTTTTCTTTCAAAATTTTAAAGAAAGAATGTCTTTTGCAGTAAGAGCTAGAAGAACAGGAAAACATCCTTTTTCAAGTGTAGAATTAGGAGCAATTATTGGTGAATTTATTCTTGAAAAC
>DXJF01000060.1 GCA_019057375.1 Candidatus Heimdallarchaeota archaeon | reverse complement strand
TGCATTCATAAGTGTTGGTGAATTTGGCAAAAACCTTAGTGATGTCATCAATTCTAAAAATTCTAACCTTTCCTCTTCCGAGCTAGAAATAGAACTTGCAACACGATTGAACATCTCTTCAGGTGTCTCTATTACTTTGTTATTCTCATCTCTAAGAAGATATCTTTTTTCAAGAACAGTTTGAGCGTTTTTTGATAATATTACTTCTGTCACAATAACCCCTTTCTTAGTGTATTTTTACTTTGGTTTATAAACCCCGACGAGTTTTTTGACTTGTTGCATGATTTTACAAAATCGAAACTACAAGTAAGTATAATAAAGGATTCGAAATGATATTTAAGCCTTTACAACATTCATCTATACAAGAGTTCAACCTCTCTAAGTAGCGTATAAATCCGACAAAAATAATACGCGAAAATTACAGAAACGAGATTGGTTTTAAATAAATTAAAAATACTATGGACAAAAATCGTGCCTTACACAAAACATTTGTATAACTATGGTGGGGAATTCCGATAAACTTTAATTTATGCAAGTTATATTAGTCCCATACAATGAAATTCAGAATGAATCGAAGAGCATTATCTCCAATAATATCAGTTGTATTGATGTTTGCTCTAATAACTGCTGCAATAGGGATTTCTCTTGTCTACATGATGCCCAGCATTAGCCAGTTCAAAGATAAAAGCTACAATAATAGCAGTAACCTGTATTTCATAGCTCTAGATGCCACTATACAAGATCTAATTCAAAATCTTCCTCCTGCAAGTTCAGACTTCCTATATGTACAAGAAGAAGGAACTATACACTTTGTTGAAGATTGGGCTTTTACATTCATTCTGAAAGATATTTTAGGAGCTCAAAACATTTTGGTTTTACAAGATAATGTTACGAGAATCATTCATCGTAGTACTGCTGTTGGAGATTACGACGAAGGAGAGCATAGATATATAGTTGGTCCTCAAAATCAAGACTATCTGTTTCTCAATGGAAGTAGTACAATCTACAATGACATAGCAGTTGTAAACACCTCAAGAGCTGTATATGAACCTTCATTTCTAGAATTAGCACTCTATTATAGATATACTCTATCTACCGAATATGTGGTTTCAGGTATTGAGGAAATCTACTACATGGACATTATTAATGTGAAGTTTGTTCAAGATGATTCTATCTCATTATTTAGCGACACTCAGAAATATGTCAATATCCAACTAACCTATGCAGGAACAGAAACACAATATTTAGGGGAGATTGAATATAGTAATGATTTGCAAGGTGAAATAACCTTGATAAACCAATATAGATATCAACTAAATGAGTATCCAATATATTTCCCAGCAAATCCAAGTTATTTAGCACATAAGATTGTCGCAAACCTAATTAATATAATAATAAATGTATCATTAAGTTAAGGAGAGTTTTATGCCAAGCGAATATATCATGTACCTATCCATTCTTCTTGTTGGAACACTTGCTATAGCAGGTATAGCAGTTACAATGATTGCTATAAATAATACAATGGAAGAAACAGCTCTTAAAACGAATATGGAAAATATATTACAAAATATGGCAGAAACGATTCACAATTTATTAAACGAAGGTCAGAACCAGATTAACCTAGGAGCCATTTCTATTAACATGCAACGGCCATTAACGCTGCCTCAAGAAATCCAAAATGAAGCTTATGAAATAGAGGTAGTATCTTCAGAGAACACTTACTCACTTAAAGCAACTGTAATAAAAAATGAGGATATTTTTGTTACTGTATCATTGTTTATTGATCCTAGTGTTTTAACCATATCTGGAACAATATCAAGCTTGAATTCATCACCGACAATTATCTACGTGTATGATGGAGCAGATATCAACATATCTCTAGTTGATTAGTTTTTCTTGCTATTTCCTATATTTTTCACCTAATATGAAAAATAACTTTAAAAAGAGTAGTACATATAATTAATTCATGCAAGATGATACTGGTGAAGCCTTTGTTGATACAGCAACAGTTCCGATTCTTGAAGAGACATATCCAGTAAGCCCTCCATTTTCATATGTTTTAATTCAAACTGATCCTACAACCAAGAGAACACAATATATGATAGTAGAAATCCCTCTTGATAGTAAGGAAACTGCTATTTATAACAAAATATTCTCTATTATGGTAGATGAATTGGACGTTGATTTTACTGTATTAAAATCAACTGAAAAGGCTGAAGAATTTCTGAAGAAGAAAATAGTTGATATCATTAAACGTTATCGTGTTTCGTTGAATGAATCACAATTTGAGAAGATAATGTATTACCTTACACGAGATTTAATTGGATATGGGATGATTCAACCATTTATGCTTGATCCTAACATAGAAGATATTTCTTGTGATGGAACTGGTATCCCAATTTATGTTTGGCACAGAAAATATGAATCTATTGCAACCAACATCTCATTTGATACAGATGAAGAGTTAGATAGTTTTATCATAAAACTAGCTCAACGTGCAAACAGACATATAAGCATTGCAAATCCCCTGTTAGATGCATCTTTACCTGATGGAAGCAGAATACAACTAACCTATGGAAAAGAGGTAACTCAACGAGGATCTACATTTACTGCAAGAAAATTCAAAGCAGATCCTTTCACAATTACAGACTTAATTCTTTACAACACAATAGATCAAGATATTGCAGCTTATTATTGGTTTACAATGGAACATAATATTAGTACAATGATTGCTGGTGGTACTGCAGCAGGAAAAACCACTTTGTTGAATACTATTGCTATGATGATTAAACCTGATTTGAAGGTAGTTACAATTGAAGACACAGCAGAATTGAATTTAGCCCATGAAAACTGGATTCCAAGCGTTGTTCGTTCTGGTTTTGGAGAAACAACCGAAACGGGATACAGAAGAGGACAAATCTCGATGTTTGAATTAGTTCGTGCAGCAATGAGACAAAGACCAGATTATATTATTGTGGGTGAAATCAGAGGAGATGAAGCCTACGCAATGTTTCAAGCGATGAGTACAGGTCATAGAGGTTTAGGTACTATCCATGGTGATTCTGTGGAAGGAGTAATTCACAGATTAGAAAGCAAACCAATGAATATTCCAAGATCAATGATGAAATCATTAGATTTGATTCATGTTATAAGAAAAGTAAGATTACAATCCAAATTCGCACGTCGTACTCAATCAGTTACTGAATTGATAGGTTTAGATCCAGTTACTGAAGAAATTCTAACAAACAAACTCTATCAATGGAATCCAAAGGATGATACATTCATTTACTTCGGAAGAAGTTATGTATTAGAAAAAATCATGGAAAATACCGGATTAACTGAACAAGAAATCCTTGACGAACTCGATAGAAGAAAAACCATCTTAAGATGGATGGTCAAAAAGAGAATTCGTTACTTCGAAGATGTAGCTTCCGTTATCCAAGAATATAATTCTGACCCAGATAGAACTCTTGAAAAAGCAAGAAAGGGTCTCAAAGCATAAGAAGACTATATAGTCTTTTTTTATTTTATTTTTCTTCAAATAAGTGTATTTATATACAAAGATATCTACTTTTTCTCGAAGATTAGGTGTTGGTTTATCATGAATCCAGAGGATAACGATAAGAAAAAGAAAAAGAAAACTCCTGATGATTATAAAAATCCATTTGATTTCTTTGGAAGCGATGAATTTGATATGAATAAAATCATGGAAGAGTTCATTCCCTTCATGAAAGGTTCTTCATTTGGGAAAATGATTGATGAAATGTTGAAGAATCTTATGAATAATTTTGAGGGTGGATTGGATCCAAGTATGTTAGAAAATATGTCAAACAATCCTTTTGTTTATGGTTTTAAAATTGGAGTAGATGAAGATGGAAAACCAAACTTCAATCAATTTGGAAATCTTAAACCCAAAGCGTATGGAGATCTTGAAACTTCAGAGACTAGAGAACCTTTGATAGATGTTTTTAAAGAAAAAGATTTAGTAAGAGTTATTGCAGAAGTTCCAGGAATTAATAAAGGAGACATAAGTCTGACAGGAACTGAAGAAACACTCAGAATCATAGCTCATTCTGAATCAAGGAAATACGAGAAGGCAGTAAGTCTTCCTGCTCCCGTAAGTATATCAACTGCTAAAGCAAAATACAAGAACGGAGTTTTGGAAGTCATCATTAAGAGAAAGAAAGACGCAAAGGAAGATGAAGGACATAAAATAGATGTAGAATAGGTTTTCGCTTTTCTTCTCCTTCCACTTAAATTTCTAACCATAACCAGATGTTATGAGGTAACAATGCCGTTATCGTTTGTCCTGAAGCTAGATCAGCTGAATATCTACCATCGCCCAAATTTGTTACAGATGTACTAGGCGAAATAGCAACAATCCCGTTATTTACCATTGTTTTAACCCCATTTGCTTCTTTGTAGAGATAAACATAATTCAAATTGCCAATAATTCCAGATGTTTCCATGTAATAAGTTGTATTAAAATGAATTACACTATCATAGTATAAATCCAAACTGTTAATGTGGATTGAAACTTCAACCTCAAAATGAATGTACACTGGATTAAGTGCAGTGCTACTATTCGCGATAATTAGATTAACATCATCATAAGTTAAGATAGATGGAAGGTTGTGATCATCCAGATAAGCTTCGATTAGTTCCAGTCCTTCATCCATTATGGTTAGAACATCATTCCGAGATGCCCCCAATGACAACTGAGACAAAGCAACATTTGATAAGTCATCTATTGCGTTGAGACTATTATCTAAATAATCATACAATTGCTGTTGATTTGGTGCTGGATTAATGTATGGACTTTGTGTTATTTGGAATATAGTTGCAGATATAATAATGAGAAAAATAAGTATTGTAATAGACAAGAGCAAGAAGACCTGTCCTCGTTTGTTTTTAGTGAGAGATACTTTCTTCATCTTAAACACCTTTTAACCATACTTTTAGATGAATGGTACATGGAATCAATTCGCCATTCACTTCTGAGATAATATAATCAATACCTATAGCTTCCGTAGAAGGTGTAAGATGTTGATTCATCCAACTCCCTGATATTTCTAAGCTTGTATCCAGGTTTTCATAATATAGATTAAATTCACCATTGTCGGGTAATGAGCCATAAATTGCTTGCTCAATAACCGTTCTATAGTAAGTTATGTTTGCGGTTTGACTATTTAGAACGGAATAAATATAACCATCAAGTACATTCTGATTATCCAGCGATTTTAGAGCGGTATATACTTCTTCTTGGTAATTTGCCTCTATTGGTGGTTGTGTAGCAATTTGAACTTCATACAAAGCAGTTACCATGATTATCATAACAGATACAGCGATAAAGGCTTCTATGATGAAAAGTTGTGCTTTTCTATTCTTTGTTAGTTTTTTCATTGTATCACCAGTACCAAATTTGACATTTTAGAAGTACATTTCTGATAGTAAACATCTTAGTTTTTGAAATGTAAGTTTGTTGATCTTGGAAAGAGGAATGTGCGAATATTCCACCATGAATGGAATTTTGAAACATAGGAATTCCGATGTAACCTGCAGAATATGTTGATTCAGCTCTCTCATTTACTACAACAACAGCTAATCCATTAGTGGTTATCGAAATACCTGTTCCTGAATATATATCTCCTTCAGCTGTTGTTTCTTGAGTTAAATTCTGCTTATGATGGTCTACCCCTAAATCTGAAAAAGGAAACACAACAATTGCATGAGCCTCATCACTCAGCACATTTCGTTCAACAGTTACATCTATTGCTGAACCAGGTGAGTTTGTGTTTTCTTTAACAAAAGGTCGAAAATCAAAATCAACAAAGTAATACTCAAGACCACTACTTTCTCTAACCAATCTTTTAACAATATAATCTTGATAAATCTCCCCAACTTGAGCAAATACTACTATTGTATAATAATCTGTTTCGGGAGCGATTAGTGTTGCTCTGAAGCTTATAGAACCAGAAATATCCTTTGTAGTTGTATAGTTTGAGACCACATTGTTATTATTATCAATAGCAAAAGCCCAAATTTCAGCACCTTCTATTAGGGTTTGATGTTCATTAACCTCACCATAAAGATTGATTTCACCGAAAGCAGCAGTATAGTCATTAATGGAAATTGAAATTGGAGAATATATACTGACAGCGAAATCTTGGATCATGTTGTACGCTACTTTTACATTCAGATAGTTTATTGTCCAATAGGAAGAAATATCGTTAGTCAACCTATTTATTTTTGTAAAATCGAGATCACCATTTGCTCCCATTAGACCCAGTCTAAAATCTGTTAAAGATGCAGTAGCAATGGTCCCCCAATTAGATGGATTACCCTCAGAAGAGAAAATATTACTGTATAATTTATTCAATTCTTGTTCTTGAGAATAGGTTTCCATCTGCACTAATGAAGGAATTAATAAATTTGAAAGAACAATAATTACCTGGCTAAAAGCTATAACAAAGATTAGAAGAGCTAGTGCAAAATCAACACCTCTTATCTGAGCTTTACTTCCCTTAAGGAATGCTTTCAAACCTTTCTTCTTATTTTTTTCTTTCAATTCTTTATTCCCCTTTATCTTCTGCATCATCGCCCAGTATTCTTTCTTCAAGAAGAGATTTGATTTCTGCAAGAGTAGCTTCTAACTCAACTAACTCCATACCTTTGTCAAGAAGATTAGAGGCTCTTTCTTGCATATCTTCTGCTTTTTGAATTCTATCTGAAACCAAATTATCGATTTGGTCCTTAATTTGAATTAAATCTTCTTTGGTACATATAGACTGTCCAAGTTGTTCTATTTTATCTTCCAAAGGACCGAGATCAACTGAAACAGAACCTACAATTCCTTCAGAATCTCCATCTGCTGAAGGAATAACTCCCTTTTCTAGAGTACCCATAATTCTAACTACATTAAAACTGATTTGATTAGTTAATCTCTGTAGCTCATCAACTTGTTCCTTAATATTTTTAACATCGTCTTCAAGTTTTCCCATAGTTTCATCACATCCGATTACTATATTCCGATTGATATCAATGGATTATCTGGTTGTATTAATATCTTGAATGCAAACCAACCTAAGAACATAAGTACCACTGAATGCATTAGTCCTGCTTTTACAGACATTTTAGACATTTTTCCTGCAACTAATCCCGAGAAGAACCCTTGAACTGCCAGCATGTGCAAGAAGAGAACTTCAAGTATATCCAAATCTATATTCACTAAAAACATTCCAGCTGTTTGTTCTGAAGATATATTTGCTGAAAAGAATGGAATAAAGAATGTTTGAAATAGAATCACTACAACTAGGATGAAAATTATAAAAGAAGCATAAACAATCCAGACATATGGCTTCATTGCACCCTCTCTTTCCTTTTTGAGATTTAGGAGAGTCTGTACATATTTTTCAGTTGCTTCAAATATTTCTTCAAGATTTCCTCCCGATCTTTCAGCTTCGAGAATCAATAAAGTAGCTCTCTGTGCTAAAGGAGTATTAACTGACTCTTGAAAGTCAGTCATAGCTTGATTAAAAGGTATCCCCCAAGAAATTTTGCTGGACATTTTCCTTAATTCAGGTGTTAGAGGACCATATTGACGCTTTGCAGATTCTTGAATTGCCCTTGGAAGAGCCATACCTGTACGCTGAGCATTGCTAATTTCCCTCAGAAGATAAGGCAAGTTTTCATCAATTCTTGCTTGTCTTCTTTCCTCTCTATAAATAATCAGAAATGTGGGAATTCCTATTACAATAATAATTGCTAAAATTACGAAATCATTAATATCGAGAATTGTGATGAAATCATCACCAGTTCGTTGAACTAGAACATCTATTATTCCTAATGTAACTAAAATTACACCAGCAACTCCTGCAATTGTCCAATAAATCAAATCTTGTGTGATTTGAAACCTTTTTACTTCAACTTCAACTTCGTCACTTATTGCCATTTTTTCACCTACATCTCCGGTTGTTGTGCATCGATTAGCACAATGATTACTAATTCTGAAACTGGTATAATTATATAAACCATAACTGCCATTAGCAGATTCGCATTTCCAGCTGAACCGCCCAGCATTGACATCATCGCCAAAATTACTATGAAGAATATTGGAGCTACTACTCCCATAACCATGAATAACTCAGCCATTATACCTAGAGTATCAATGAAATTCTTCTCACTCTGAACTTTATCACTCATTAAAGTTTCAGAGGAAACTTCTAAGTATCTTTGTAACTCTCCTCCTGATGTAAAAGTCCCTACAATTCCTTCCAAAAAGCTTGAGTATTTCGCTGAAGGAGATCTAAGAGAAGCTTCTTCGAGAGCATGGACTATATCATAACCAAAAACTTGTATGTCTCTTGATATTTTCCTTGCATCCTTAACAATTGCTTCTCCAATCTTTTCTTTAGTGAGTGATAGAAATATTCGGTCAGGAGTAACGCCAGCAGATGCCATAGCTGTCATATAGCCAGCTGCTGTTGGTAATGCTGCTTCCAATTTACTTTTTCTTTCCCCAACTAAATAGCTGGGATATACCCATGTAAAAACAAACATGCTTATCAAGACTAGAATTGGTAAAACAATCACAAGTATTACTGATAATTCAGCTACAACAATTTTTACTGCTATAAGAACAACAAGAGAAACAATAGAAAGAATAATAGCCCAAAAAATTCTAACACTGAGATACATTCTCACACTCTTATCTACCCCTGCTTTTCGCAAAGTTAATTTTAATCCATCAAATTCTGCAAGATATGGTTCTATAAACCTCCCAATATAAGAATAAGCTACAGATTCTATTATTTTTGAACTCATTTTATTAGCCTCAAGACTTTTTGTAATATATTGTTCTACTACACTATATTGAACAAGGACTATTTAACATTTATTCGTATATTGAATCCGTATATATTTCTTTTGAAACTTTTTCTTGTTGCAACTATAAAAAAAACCGGCTAATTTTCGGTTTAACAATTCGAAATGGCTGAAAACATAGAAATCAACTTAAGAAAGATAGAATCTAAACAAATCGCTTGAAACAAACACTAACTATAAAAATGATAAAGCCTTGTTTTTACTCGAATCTAAATGACTCTATATATTATACAGTCTACTGGAGAAATGACAGAGTGTGCTAATAAAGAAGTCGCTCTAGCTTCTTCAAATGTTTTGGTAGTAATTTCTCATAATCAAAAGAAAATTTACACATGGTTAGGTAGTCAATCTTCTCCTCATTCCAAGTTCGCTTGTGCAAGAGAAACAGCTAGATTAAGAATGGAACTAGGCTATAAAATCGTTAATTTAGAAGAAGAATCTACTAACAATGATTTCTTAGAAGCAATAGATGAGGCAATAAATGCTCCCTCTGGAGGATCTGTAGCAAAACCAAAACCAAAAACTACTCCAATAAAAGCTCCAGTAAAAAAGGAAACTTCCAAACCTAAACCAAAAACTACTCCAAAAAAAGCTCCTGTAAAAAAGGAAACTCCTAAACCAAAGGAGAAAAAGGAAGCTGAACCTAGACGATATGAAACTAAGGCTGTAAAAACAAAAATAATTGATGTAGAGAATATTTTCAAACAATTAGAAGTTCTTCCTCCAATGGAGGATAGCATTCGGGATTATATTCTAGTTGGAGATTCACTATTTATTGCTCCTGAAAACATTGAGAAAAGTGATTCTGAATCAAAAGTACAACTTCCTGATGGATCTTTTGTTGCAGATGATTATGTACCAAGATTGTTTCTAGAGAACGGTAAAATTATTGCGGTTGAACTTTGGAGACAAAATTAATATCCCATTTTCTCCATTACTTTATTTGCAATTATAGTATAAATGTCATCTACTCCTTCTCCAAATTTAGCTGAGGATTCTAATACTGTGTAACCTTTTGATGACCAATTTTTATCCAGTTCTTTAAAATCTACAGTTCTTTCTTCCTCAAGATCAGTTTTGTTTCCTACAATAATAATTGGGATGTTGGGGCATTTTTCCTCAACTTCATTAATCCACTTTTCTATGTGATCATAAGATTCTTTTCTAGTTATGTCAAAAACAACAACAGCTCCATGAGCTCCAGTATAGTATCGTTTACGAAGCGTAACTAGCTTTTCTTGACCGACTGTATCAAAGAGTACTAAACGCAATGTTGTATCTTCATCATATTGAATCATCTTACTATAGAAATCTACTCCTAAAGTGGGGAGATAGGAAGAAGTAAAACGGTTTTGAGTATATCGAATTGCTAAACTTGTTTTACCAACCGCATAATCCCCTGCATTGATTATCTTTATGATGTAAGTAACATTGGGAGTTAAGGTGGTCATTCAAATGAATTTAGAAAAGCAAACTATATGAGGTTTGTTAAATATGTAAGGTTCCCATACAATGTTTCAAGATGAATGATAAGATTTAGCTACATTGCTACGTTAACGTTTTTATAGTTTTTAAACAAGAAAAAAGAAGATGACTGAGGTAAATCTAGATTTCAGTAATCTTACTGTAATCATCCCCACATTAAATGAAGAAAAATCTCTTGGAGAACTTCTAGAATTAATAGAGAAGAATGCTCCAAATTGCAAAGTAATTGTTGCAGATGATGGATCAAAAGATAAAACAAAGGAAATAACTGAAACTTTTGAAGGAAAAATAGATACATTCTTTCTAGATAGAAAGGATGAGGAAGTGCATGGATTAACTGTTAGTGTTTTGGATGCCATTCTTACTTGTTCAACAGCTTATTTTTTGGTGATGGATGGAGATTTACAACATCCCCCAAAGGTTATCCCAGGTTTCCTTAAACTTCTTCAAGAGGACTATGATTTAGTTGCGGGGAATAGAATCAAGATTGTGGGAAATTGGTCAATGAATAGAAAACTAATGTCCTTTGTTGCAAGATTACTTGGAATCTTAGCACTCATATTTAGACGCAAAAATAGAGTAAAAGATGTGATGACTGGTCTATTTGCATCTAAAACACGAATCTGGAAAGGATTTCTGCACGAAAAGAAAAAGAAGTTCATTTTAGAAGGATATAAAGTGCTTTTTGATTTCTTAAAATCATACCCATCAAAGTTAAAGGTGGGACATGTAGACTATACTTTCGGTACAAGACATTCTGGAGAATCAAAAATTTCAAAGAAAGTGATATGGCTATACTTTAAATCACTTTTTTAATGTATTATACCCCTGACAAAAGATCTTTGTAGTCGTAAACTTCTTGCAGAAATTCTTGTATTAATTCAAGGTCTTTAATGCCACTGAGTTTTTCAACACCAGAAGATACATCTACTGCATTTGGTTTTACGGTAGAGATTATTTTCTTGACATTAGCAGTTGTTAATCCCCCTCCAACAACAAGAGGTTTTGTTATTGCTTTCTGAATATTATCTATTATATCAATCATCCTAGTTTTTGTTTCCTTATTTCCCCAGCTTGGTCCTAATGGAACGTTTACATTTATGATTTGCACATAGTGATCTAGTGTTTGTGCTGCTTTAACTGGATCTGGATCTAGTATGTTTGATTTATATGTTTCTTTATCTAAAAATATCGAACCAATAATTGGTATTGTTGCAATTGATTGAACCGCAATGAGATTATTAACATCGTTAAAGAAATCTCCATTTACTTGTATTGTGTTAGGTTGACAGACATCTAGTGTTTCGAAGATATCGTCAAGAGAAGAAGGAACAATTTCTGCAATAGTTGTACATTTTTCGATGTTTGCGAATATTCTACGAGCGTCAAATTTACTTACAGACCTGATTTCATTGATATCGTCAATTATTGCACCTATTGCGAAATAAGATGAAACGTCGACTGATAAAGCTGTGTCATAGTTAGTTACACCGGAGATTTTTGCAATCCACACTTTCAGTTCCTCAAGTGTTTAATTATGGCTGTGTTTTTAATATTTTCCTCTGGATGAAATAACTAGATGATATCTGGAATTTATCTGCGACATGGTTAGTATAATTTCTGGATATTACAACACTACTTAATATATAATCAGTATTTTTCTCTGAGTTAAAATGAGAACTAAGGATACATTTCTCAGCTACAAGCTCGAAAAAGCTATTGCAAGGATAAAAACTAGTAATGGATATACAGATTCTCCACTATTTTTAGAAATCTGTAATTGTCCGTCAAAAGGGGGATCTCTGTTCTACGATACTAAGAAAGTGGTATACTTTGGAAAGGGTTCTTGTAACAAAGGACTACTCTGCTCCAAGATACAAATTGATAAACATCAAGTACTTATCAAAAAAACTGTACCAAAAATAATAGAAATTGTAGAGAATGAAAAATTATTACAACAAGAGCAATTGATAAATTATTCACCACAAGTCTTATCGTAAGATTTCTATGATTTAAATTCTCTATCAACTTTGTTCAAGTTTTTATCTTAACAATCAAGTATTTAAAGTGAGAATTTTAGTGAAATATAATATGAACAATGCTGAAGATATTATCTACAAAGAAGCCATTGTTAATGCCTATAAATACGGCTCAGCTGAGAAAAAAATTGTTTTAAGAAAAATAATGGCAAACTATCCTGATCTTAGAAGCAAAGTGAAGGAGATTCAACCACTTTTAGATAAAACCATCGCAGAAGTTAATGAGATTCCCACGGATAGATTGAGAGAGATTGTAGAAAAGAAGTATCCAGATAGCATAATAGAAGAGAAAAAAGAGAGGGATTATCTTCCTGAAATAGTCAATGCTATCAAGGGTGAGGTAACGGTTAGATACCCTCCTGAACCATCTAAGCACCCTCATGTGGGACAAATGCTGTCCTTCTGCATTAATCATCTAATAGCAGAAAGATATGAAGGTAAGAGAGTTTTACGTTTCGATGATACTAATCCAGAGAAAGTTCAGTCAGAATTCTATGATAGTTTCAGAGAAGTCATTTACTGGATGAATTTGAAAATTGAAGATGAAGTTCTAGCATCCGATCATATGGAATTATATTATGAAAAAGCGAAAGAATTAATCAATAATAATGAAGCGTTTATTTGTACATGCGATAGGGAAACAATGGCAAAATTAAGAGCGAAGGAAAAGCCTTGTTCGTGTAATTTAAACAATTCAACAGAACAAAATCTAGAATTATTCGAGAAAATACTCGAAGGACATTTCAAACCTGGAGAAGCTGTAGTTAGATTAAGGGGAGACATGTCCTCAAAGAATGCTGTCCTGAGAGATCCTGTATTATTAAGAATATCTAATCACATTCATTGTATTCAAGGGGATAAGTATAATCTTTGGCCTATGTATGACTTTGAATCACCAATAATGGAAGATTTTACTGGTGTTACTCATATCCTGCGAAGTATTGAATTTGGTAAAATGAGAGAAGAGCTTCAAAGTTTAATATCAGCAAAACTCGGTTTGAAAGTACCTAATTTTCTGGAGTATGCAAGATTTAATGTTATAGGGGCACCAACTCAAGGAAGAATAATCAGAGATTTAGTTGAACAGAAGATAGTTACAGGATGGGATGATTATAGATTAGTTACATATCAAGCTCTCAGAAGAAGAGGAATTCAACCAGAAACCTTCGTGGAGATGATAAGAAGATTAGGAGCAACTAAATCGGCTACAAGTATAGACTGGTCGTTAATTTCTTCTATCAATCGAAAAATAATCGAACCAAATTCAAAGCATTTCTTCTTTGTAGATGACCCAATCACTATACATCTAACAAACCCAAAATCACAAACGATAGAAATTGACTTGCATCCAAAAAATAAGGATTTGGGAACAAGAAAGGTATATGTTAAAGATGTTCTCTATCTAAGTAGATTGGACTTGAATATTTTACAAATTGATGCCATTATTAGAATGAAAGATCTTTACAACATAAAAATCATAGAAAAAGTGTCAAATTCAGAATTTAAAGCGGAGATTTGTAGTGATGATTTAATGGTTGATATTCCACGTGTTCAATGGGTTTCAGAACCAGTTTCTGTTGAGATAGTGAAGCCAGAAATGTTATATTTAAATAACCGTATAAACAAAGATAGCTTGAAACATATCAATGGATATGGAGAAAAAGAATTGAATAATCTGAATATTGGTGAGATTATTCAGCTTGAGCGCTTTGGGTATACAAAAGTTAATAAGATAACAGATAAAGTAAAGATGAATTATATACATGGTTGATAAAATGCCTGTCGAAATTGGATTAGTAATATTCTTGGTTTTCATTGCTATTTCATTAATAGTGGCAGCGAGAGCTGCTGTAAAAAGTAAAAAGAAGAAAAGCGTTCCAAAGAAAAGGTATAAACCATATCATCCTCAAGCACAGCATTCAAAGGTTATTACACCAAGTCAACGAGTATCTACCTACGCTGCTAGAGAAAACAGCAATCATGAAGAAATTCCTGAATCTAGAGCTGCATATGCAAGTGCAGATGAATACTTTAGAGCTGGGATGTATGATAGGGCAAAGGAGGAATATCTTAAGACAGGTAGAGTTTTTGGAGCTGCAAAATCAATAGCAGCTAAGGGAAGGGAATTTGTTCCAGATTCAATTCAAATTATTTCTAGATATGCTCCAGAAAGAGAAGAAGAAATGGTTAGAAACCTATCCCGCTATTTCTATGATAGTGGTGAGACTGAGATTTCAGCATATATTCTTTTTGAAAAGGGATTAGAAGAAGAAGCTGATGCAGTTTTAGCAACTATCGGAAAGTCAGTAAGTGATATAACTCCTAGCGGTGTTGTAGAAGTAAGCACAATAGATCAACCAATTGTTATTCAGGAAGTTGATGATCAAAGAAGCTTAGAAGAGTTAGAGGAAATCGCCGCAGAAGTAAAGGAAGAAGAAGAAGAAATAGAAGTAGAAGCTAAACCTATTCCCGAGTTAAGACTTCCTGCTACTCAGCCTATGAAAGTCGCAACTTCTGATTTAGATGAAAGATGCAGTGTTTGTATGTCTCCAATTAAAGCAGGAGAGAGTTTTATTAGATGTCCTTTCTGTGAAATTCCATCACATTATGCTCATATAGTTGAATGGATTAAAGTAAAACCCCAATGCCCTAACTGTAGAAAGAAACTTGTTTCAAGAATGTTTCAAACATAGTAAAAAGTTAATAATGAGACAAAGAATTAAGAGACATGGTATTCTTACCTCCTTTTTCAGATACAATTGTCAAAGAGTATATTGATTCCAATACTCAGTCCCAAATTGCAGGTTTTGATTTATCCATCAAAGAACTAATAGAATTACAAGATGGAGGAATAATCGACTTTGATAATACAAAACGAAATATTCCAGAACATAAGACGATACCACCAGTTGATGGTAAATGGGAAATCAAACTAGGAGGATATCTTGTTCAGTATAATGAAGTAGTAGAAGTTCCACTTAATGCTATTGGAATAGTTCTGCCTAGATCAAGTTTAATGAGATGTGGAGCTACAGTTTGTTCAGCTGTATGGGACCCAGGATATAAAGGGAGAGGAGTAGGACTATTTCTTGTATATGCTAATATCACACTCCATCAAAATGCAAGGATCGCACAAATAGTCTTTATTGAGACAAAAGCAAAGACAACAAAAGGGTACTCTGGAAAGTATCAAAAAGAGAATATCAAAGAATAAGAGATTTTAGTTAGAAATGTCCATTAAGTTTATGAACTAAAAAAAAGCATTTCTTATATAGACAAATCTGGTTATTTTATCAGTAAGAGAGAAAGTGAAACCATGTCAAAGAAAGAAGAACAACATAAAACAGCAAAAGCAAAAAAGACTCCTCAAAAAAAACCTCCAGCTAGCAAAACTCCAGAAAAAAAGGTAAAAAAAGAACCTGAAGATTGGATTGAGGAAATACTCCCTAAACAAAGACCCAAAGTAGCTCTAAAGGAAGATAAAGACCTCAGTGATGTTGCTGTAAACCGAATCCCTGGCATTGGTCCAGCTGTTGCTGATAAGCTAATGTCCGCTGGTTATATTACATTAGCTGCTGTTGCTCACGCATCACCAATAGAACTTGTTGAACATTGTGAGATTGGGGAACAAACTGCTAAGAGATTAATTACTGCTGCTAGAAGTCAAGTAGGAATAGGGTTCAGAAATGCAAAGGAATTGCTCAAAGTAAGAAAAGAATTAGTAAAAATACCTACCGGAAGCAAAGCTCTAGATAGTCTTTTAGCAGGTGGAATTGAAACAAGTTCTTTGACAGAAATCTCTGGTGAATTTAGAACAGGAAAAACACAAATTTGTTTTCAACTATGCGTTATGACAGCAATGGATAAAAAATTGGGTGGACTTGAATCGGGTGTTATTTATGTTGATACTGAAGGAACTTTCAGACCTGAGAGAATTGTGCAAATCTGTGAACGTTTTGGTGCGCCAGCTGAAGAAATACTAAATCGTATTCATGTTGGAAGGGCATACAACTCTGATCATCAAATGGTTTTGGTTCTTGAAAGCCCGAAGATTATTAGAGAAAGAAATGTAAAACTACTGATTATAGATTCCTTAACCAGTCACTTCAGGGCAGAATATGCAGGGAGAGGTTCTCTCCTTGAGAGACAACAAAAACTCAACAAATACTTACATCAACTCCTCAGATTAGCTGAAGTATATGATGTAGCAGTTGTAGCAACTAATCAAGTTTTATCAAAACCAGATGTTCTTTACGGGGAAACTACTTTTCCAATAGGAGGACATATTGTAGCTCATTCATGTACTACTCGAGTTTTCTTAAGAAAAGGAAAAGGTGACAAAAGGATTGCTCGAGTAATTGACAGTCCTCATATCCCTGAGATTGAAACAGTTTTCTGCATCTCAGGTGAGGGTATAATTGACGTCGAAGATTCCACTTAACACATTCAGAATCTTTTAATAACATGAAATCAAATCCGTTTGTTAGAAAGAACATAATTTCTATACGTATTGGTGAGTAAATTGGAAGAAGAAAATGGAAGTATTTCAGTCAGTGATGCAATAAAAATCACAGAGCTAGAAAATAAAATACAAAACTTACAAACCAAAATTGAAGAGTTAGAAAATGGCAATAGTGAACTCTCAGAGAAGAATAACGCTTTACAACAAGAATTAGATAATCTTAAGGAAAAAGCAGCAGAACTAGCTGACATTGAATCAATTAAAGCTAATCTAGAAGATGAATTGAATACTCTGAAGGAAGAAAATACTCAAATCAAACAAGAAAAAGAGAATTTGACAAATGAGGTTCAAGAGATAAAAAATGATTCTATGAAGAAAGAAACTGATTTAGCTAATACTCAAAGAGAATTGAATGAAAAATCAGAAGATTATCAAGATAAACAACATACAATTGACAAACTGAGAGAAAGCGTTTCAGAGATGGAAAGTGCTAAGTCAGAAATTGAAGCTCAGTTGGAAGTAGAAAAAGATGAGAAGGCAACAATTGAGAATAAATATAACGAATTATTATCAGATTCTTCAAGATTGGAACATATTAAAACTGAACTAAGGGATAAAGAAGAAGCCCTAAGAAGATTTCAAATCATAGCAGAAAAAGATCCATCTTACAGCTGGTTGTCAACTCTTGAGAAATTTAAAGTTATCGAGCTAAAACGACTAGCTATGTCAACAGGATCATCAACACATGCAATCTTAAGATATGTGCAGATGTTAGAGTCTGCAGGGCTTGTAGAAATAGAAATGCATGGAAAGGATGACCCTAACCCAACAATCAAACTAAAGTAAAAACCTTTACATAACTCCCTTTTTTTCTTATTTTTTAGAGATATAATGAAAAGTAATGTTGTTCTAGAAATCAATGATGAAGAGGTACCCTTGAATCAATTCTTGAAAAAAGTGTTTGCTAAAGTTAATATTGCAATCGCTGGGACTTTGAAAGGGTTTGATGAAGGAGAAATAAAATCCTTGAAACTTAAGATAAATTTTGTTGATGAATAAATAATTCACAGTAAATTTTAAATCCAACTTCTTCTTTATTTTAATATGGCTTCGAGTCAATTTACAAAGAAAGAAATCATTCTTTCGTATGTTACAATTCTAAGATTAGTTAACGGGATAGTTGCGGGAGTTGCTGCAGCTTTTGGTGTCGTATTGTCCTATCAAAGTGGTATTACTATAGACCCATTACCTATCGTACTAGTCGTTATTGCTGCTATGTTAGTTTCATCACAAGCAATGATTTTCAATGATATAGCAGATAGAGAGGAGGATGCAGTAAATGCCCCTCATAGACCTTTGCCTTCAGGAAAAATTTCTGTAAGAACAGCATGGATATATGGAGTTATAGTTGCAAGTTTAGCTCTTGCAGTTGCTTTAACTCTTGATATACTCTATAATCTCTACGGATTAAGTGTTGCTACAGCGATCATTTTTGGGGGATTACTTGATTTATATGATTTCAAACTAAAGAAACTAGGTTTTTGGGGAAATGTTACAATCGGAATAACTGTATTAGCGCTTTTCGTGTATGGATCTGCGCATACTTTTCTAATTTATCGGTCAACTTTTGCTTGGATCCCCATTGTTGTAGGAGCATGTGCAGCTTCAGGAAATGTTGGTAGAGAGATTATCAAAGGTCTGCCTGATGTTGAAGGTGATAGGGAAGCGGGAGTCAGAACTTTAGCTGTTAAATTTGGAAAACAAAAAACTGCAAAAATAGCATTTCTTTTTCTCTTGGGTTTGATAGGAGGAGCTTTAGTTGCTCTAATCTACGGTGGAGTAGTTCTTAATCAATTATATTTACCTAGTGTTATTATTGGCTGCATTGTTGCAGCTGTAGCTATTTTTCTATCAATAGCTATATTGTTTAATCAAAAACCTAAATGGGCGTATACTACTAAAGAAATTTTACTCTGGATATTCTTATCTTTTCTACTAGTTTTTATTATAGATAAGATTATTGCAATAATTCTAGGGAGGTAGAATTACTCCCTTATTCTTTTTACTTCGTAAACAAGAGGATTCCAAGCATCTGGGCATGCATGGGTTGAAATATCGCCATCTTCTAACCAAGGAAATTCAGCTCCATATGCCATGGCATAAACTTTTGGTAAAACTGAATATAATGCATGGAGACATAGTTTTCCCTTAATCTCGTTTTTATCAAAACTAATGAGAATTTCATCTCCTAATTTATGTCCTGCAGCACAAGTTCCTTCCTGCTTGATTACTTTTAATATAATATTGTGTGCCATATTTTCTTCAAATATTTAAGGTTTAAATATCTATTCCTCAATAGTAATGTATGGGTGAAATAATTCGAAGTGATATACTAATAGAAGGAGAAGGGCTAACTGCAGCTGTTTTATCCTATTATCTTTCAACAATGAAACAAGATAAATCCATAAATCTGGTTTTGCATAAAAGAGAAAATATTAGTTCTCCCATTTACACTTCTGGAAGTATTTTCCCAATATTTAAACTTCCAAGTCTACTAATGGAAAAAGTTTTCAATAGAACCAAGGAAATAATTGTAGATCTTCACTCAACAGCATCCTACTTTGAACTCTATCAGAATCCATA
>DXJF01000059.1 GCA_019057375.1 Candidatus Heimdallarchaeota archaeon | reverse complement strand
AATATAGGAAATGGTTTTGGGTATGATATTGCTGGATATCTTACTTCAGACAGTACTGACTTGAATTTTACTGAACCCAATGTTTACTTCAATAACTTAGCACCAACTGTATCAGATACTTCTTCATATGCAATTCTTGAAATTCCATTAACAGCTAGAAATCAAACAGCTAATTTTACTCTCTACATAGCAGCATATGATTCTAAAGGACATCTTGTTACACAACAAATCCTTATCACAATTGCTATAGTTGAACTCCCTTCACCTGAAATAAGTTTGCTTTATTATGTTCTAGATGATGATCTTTATGGTGATGGTGATGGATTTGCAGAACCAGGTGAAATTTGTTTCATCTATGTATATATTCAAGTTGATAATATAGGGTTTATGCTAAAAGGATCAATGGAAACCTCTGCTAATTTAATAATCTACAATTCGAGTAGTTTTTATGGCTATTTAGAAGATCAATCATCGAGTGGAGATGGGTTTGTATTAGAAATTCCCTTGAATTATGATGGAACTAATGCAATCATAGACATAGCAGTTTCCGGAGAATCTTATTCAGGAAGAAAAATAGAAGCATTAGGATACATAGATTTATCTGTAGGAAAGGGAGATTTAACTGCTCCAACAATGGAACTTCTTGATTCAGTTCCCACTAGCGTTACAACTGGTGAAGATCTAAGCTTCAGCTTCAATGTTACAGATCCAATTATCTCAGAAGAACTACAAAGTGGACTTGACACATTAATGTTGCTTTGGACATTTAATGGTGGGGAGGTGCATCAAGATGAATATGTTGCAGTTGATTTAGAAGGAGAATGGATAGTAACAATTGATACATCTTTAATAGGTATTTATGAATTGATCATAGTAGGTGTTGATGCAGCAGGAAATGTTCAATATCTAGGAGACGGAGATGATCCATTTATAATCGAGATTCTACCAGCAGTGTCTGAATTCACTGATATTATCCTCTTGTCAATAATATTTCCAGGTCTTACAATCTCATTGATTTATGTAAATAAAAGAAAACAGATGAGGAAACTTTAGTTTCTTCTATTTTTCTTCTATTTTTCTTCTACTAAGAACATCAGTGATTTCACTATGATAATTGGAAGATTTTTACAGAAATTGTTAATTATTATGAGAAATCAGTGTTTCCAAAATATGATCACGGACCATGACCAAATAATCTAGAAAAATATAAAGGGAAAGAAGAATGGTTTGCTAAGGGAGACGAATTTGTAGTTGTTGTTCTAAAAGAAAAGAAACTGATAGGATTTATATCTAAAGGAAGGAAGGAGGGAAAGGTGAAAGAATTTGATTTTGGATATATCTTTCAATCCGATTTTCAAAGTAAAAGAAATGCTACTGAACGCTGTAAAGCTTCAATCGATTTCTTATTTGAAGTATCTAAAGCTGATAAGATCTACTAGTACAGCAAAAATAAATAAAACATCAAATAAACTGCTAAAACGTTTAGATTTTATCACAAGAGAAGAATAAACGCAATCGTTAAGAAAAGATAAAGAAGGATTTTAAGACCACTAACTTGTTTCTATGTGAAATATATACTAAAAATTTAGTTGATAATAGTATTTTCATTACCCAATTTTACCATTATGCTTCAGTTCTGAGTAAGTTTAAATTATCTGTACTACTTATTATCTAAGTTAATTTATAAAGAGGATGAGAGTTGAATGAATAAAAATATAATAATTGGGAGTTTATTTGTTAGTTTTTTTTGTGTCGGAGGATTAACAGGTTATCTCATAACAGACTTAACAAGTGAAGACCATGAATCTCTATTGTTAGACTTCCAAGATTTGGATGAAGAATATAATAATCTTTTAAACGATTACAATACTTTACTAGGAAACTATTCTGATTTACAGAGTAACTACGAAATAATATCGGGAGAATATGACTCTTTGAATGAAACCTATTATTCCTTATTAACAGAGTATGCTTTCTTGAATGAAACCTATAATGAATTAGTGATAAATTATAACTCAATTGTAGAATCTTTCAATGCTTTACAAATAGCTTATGATCAACTTGATGATTTATATTCACAACTATTGATTGCCTATGCAGTTATTGAAAGTGAATATAATGCATTACTTCAACAATATTATCTGTTGACAACATGGATCAGCGAAATGACTTTACCTGCACAGTACATGGTTTTTGCCGAAGCTGTTAGAAGATATTACTTTGAAGATTTTTATGTTAAAGATACTTGGACTACAGGAAATGAATCTGGATATTTTGCAGAATATGCAAGATTCAGTCGTGATGTTGTGCTTCATGATTCTCAAATATTCGGTTCATGGTTTTCAGAAGTTTCAAATGCTCTTGCAGATTGTTTGAAATTTGGTAATGTGACTACGTATTTGGCTTGGTATACTTTCTATTATACTTTCTATGATTGGATTCCTAATTGGGGTGGATATGGTTTATCTGGAAAAGAACTGAATGATATTGATTCAATAGTCCAGTGGTGTATTGATGAAATTGACTATGAATATGATACTGAAATAACAATTGGACAAGATTTTTATTATTGGGATTATATTAAATTTCCAGTTGAAACAGCTTTCAGGACCAAAGGTGATTGTGAAGACCAAGCATTGTTATGTGCAGCCTATCTAGAATCTTGTGGATTTGAAACAGCTTTAGGATTATTTCATGATCCTGAAAATCCTATCAGTCCTGATGGTTTTTATCATGCAACTTTGTTAGTACATATTGAAGACGTATCTAACTTTGAGTTTTGGCATCCATTCATCCCAATGTGGAGTCTTGGTGGAATAGATCCTTATACAGGATATACTTGGGTATGGGTAGATCCAACATGGGATGTTTCCTTTCCTTCGAAACCTGGATGGATGCAATATTACCTTAATAACGGAATTACTTATGATGATTTAACTATTGTACTTTGTGACATAAACGGAGCTACTAGTTACAATCCTTAAAGGTAATTTTTTCTCCTTTTTTTATTATCCTCAGACATAAACAAAAAGAACGATTCTAAGAAAGGTTTTTTTTCTCTTCTGATTAAAGAATTTCAGAGTTTTAGCTATAGGCACTGTGCCAATAGAGTAATTTTACGTTTCAGCCATCGACATTTTGTTAATGTTCCTATTATCATAATTATAGGATTTAAGGCATGGGCAATCTGCCCATAAAATTTGTCAATCTTTGAAGATGTATTATCCCCCACGTCCCAACCCCCTCAATTTCAGAAGGAAAAGAACTTCCACTTTTAATAAAACAATTAGCTAACCTAAAAGAAATAGAAGAACACACACAGTCTTGATTCATCCTAAAATATTGTTTCAGAACGCTGTTTTCATTTCTCTGCAAGCTAGAGCTAGAAAAGTAGAGGTATTTAGATGGTATCTTCTTGAAAAACAAAAAAAAATCTTTTGCAGTATTTTGAAAAGAAGTATAATTAGTAAAATGTTATTAAAGGAAATTTCGTTATCTAAATTTTAACAAGTTTTTTAAAAGAAAAATCATTTTTTTTAGTAATTGGTGGATTCGTTGTCACAAGAAGGAAAAAGAAAACCTGAAAAATCGATAATTAATATCTCTTTCGCTTTTGAGAAATACTCAATAGACTATAGAAAAAAGATACTAATAGAAGTTAATAATGCAAGTGAAGATGAAAAATTGAAAAAATTGCGAGAAATGGTTCTTGTTAACAATTTTCAGAGAAGAAGAGTCAAGGATTTAGGATTTCTTTGCTTTGTTTACAACGAAATCTTGAATGATAAGAGTGTATATTTTCGGATGAAGAAATTAATGACTAGAATAATTGGAGAGTTACTTGAAGAACCTAGAACCATAATAAATCAAAAAAGAAAGGGTGATACTCATATAGAAAACAAATTACCATATTCTTCCAAAGGATTCTTTGATATCTCAAATATTCAAAATCAATGGTCAACACAAGAATTTCTTCATTATCAGTTAAAACAAAGTTTAGAGAAAAACGATTTACATGAAAATCAAGCTATTCTCTCATTCTTTAACGATTATTCAATTGGATTATTTGGAGGTTATCAGGTTTTAAAATCTCAAAGAGTATTTGAGGGGAGTCAATCAAATGCATATTATTACAACTATTCAATCAAATATGCGATTCAAGAAATTAATTATTTTGATATCTATCAGAACAATTTTCACCCACAGTTATCAGCATTAATTACTTATAACAACCAAGAAATCTTCAATGATATAATATCACTCTTGGAAACTATAATTCCTAATATCAGAGAAAACATCCTCCAATTTAATAAATTCATAAATGATCTTCAATCGATAATTTCTATTGAATGGTTTCTTGAGTATTCAAATGAAGAAAAAATCAATATACTGAATAAGGAATATGATTTGCGAAATTTGAATATGTATTTAAAAAATGAAGTGCTGTTACTGTCAAATAGTAATGATCTACAAAATTTTATGAATTCTGTTTTGCAATTAAAGAAGAATGGATACCATTACGATCTTCTCAGAATATTAAATGCAATAATTGATGAGAGATTTATTCAGAATCAATATGGTTTTCTTCTTCATGATTCAATAGCTACAATATACAGAGAGTTGGGGAATCATGAAGAAGCTTTGAAACACTATCTTCTTGCAAAGAACTTACCGAAATCATCTAATACTGAAAAAGATCAATACTTATCAGTTATCAATTTAATTAGAATTGGAGAAGAATTCTATAAGTTGGGTAAATTAAAAGATTCTGAAAATTATCTAAATCAAGCAAAGATTAATGTATCCACTGTAAGTAATAATTTACGTTCCTTCATCTATAGCAATTTTGCTGGTTTTTATAGTAGAATTTTTGATTTTCAAAAAGAAAGAGAATATCTAAGAACTTCAATTCACAGTTTCAAACAAAACCATCCGTCATATGATAAACAAAGAAAAAGACTGCTTCATATTGATGAAATCTTCAATACAGATACAAATCCTGAATATGCTCTGAAAAAACAAGCTATTGATGAAGAGATAACCAAATTTTTCTCGTGGGGAAGTATATCTTTGTTAAGTTTTTATTTTGATAACTCAATAAAACATTTTAATCACTTGCTATCGAGTTTTGAGAAAAAAGAATTGGACGAGGTTCTTGAAGACCTTTCTCTAAATCTAGCTCAAGCTTACTTTTTCTCCAAAGATTTAAAAAATGCGAATACATTCTTTACTGATGTACTTAGAATTAATAATAAAAATTCTACAGCTCTAGCCTATTTGGGATGTATTGAGTTACTTCATTCTAAAAAGAAGTACACATATTTCATTGAAAATAGAAGTTTTGAAGAAGAAATTATTGAAGCTTATCTAGAAGAATTTGTTAGAACGATTGCTCAGTTTGTAAGCCCTGAGGAAATAGAAGAAGCACTAATCATTTTCTCTGAAAAGTTCGAATCAAGAAGAAAGAAAAATATTTGTTTCAAAATAGGACTTCTTCTTTCAGAATTAGGCTTTCTTAATCTATCGGTAGATTTTCTTGAATCGTCATTGAATTTATGTTTTAACAGAACTGATAAATCAGAATTGAATACTAATCTGGGAAAAGTTTATGCTAAAAAAGATGAACATCTTGAAGCAATTGAACTATATAATAAGGCTATTGAAGAAGATGAAACTAACTATATCGCTTATTATTTAAAAGGAAAATCTTACGCAAGTATTCTCGATTATAATCATGCAATAATTTGCTTAAATAACAGTATAAACATTGTATCAAAAAATAAACACAATAAAATCAGTCTTGAAGAATTAAAGAAAGAATTATCTATATTTGAAAGATTGAAGAGTACTACTTTCAATATAAATAAAATTCCTAAAGGTTCAAAAATAAGAGATTCCTTAATTACAGGAGATAAAATTTACTATTTTCTAACTGATAAGGATATTCAACTAAATGATGCATCTGCTATTATTCAAGCATATTCAAAAAGTTATGAATTAATGCTTCAAATGGAGTTAACTTTACCCTTTATTGATTATTTAAAAGGAATTTATGGTTCGCATATTCCAAAAGATATTGAAAAGAAATCTAGATCCAAATTTTTAAGATCCTTTCACGATAGTAGTCAAACTGTAACACTTGGACAAATGTTTCATATAGTTAGGAAATTAACTAGAACTCAAGATCCAATAAATTTACATTTCAGAGATTTTTTGAAAGAAATGAATCTTATTGAGAGTATTGACTTATTAAGAGATACTTGTTACCATTTAAAAGATTTAAGAAATCCTTTATCGCACCATGAAATCATTTCATTTGAGGAAGTAGAACTGAAAAGATCAGAAATTGTGGAGAAAATCAACAAAGTAATAGAGTTACTCTACTAGAAAGTCTATATATCGTATTATTACATATTCTGAAAGTATCTACATAATTTATTCAAAGAACAATCGAAACACAACGGATTCTTTGGAAGACAAACTAAAGCTGCAAAATCTAGCATAGATAATGAAAATTGTTTAGGATTAACACAATCTACTAACTTTTGCATAATCTCTTTGAATATTTTTTTTCTTCTTGAGGAATCAGTTATTTTTAATCCATATACTCTACCTATGATTCTTACAGTATTAGTATCTAGAATTGGTTCAGGTAAATTGAAGCCAAAACATAAAACTGCTGAAGCAATATATTCTCCAATTCCTGGTAGATTCATCAATTTTTCCTTTTCTATAGGAAGTTTACCATTATACTCCCTCACAATAACTTCTGACATATCATAAAGCATTCTTGCTCTCCATTCTAAACCTAATGAAAATAGTTCTTTTTGAATTCTATCAGAACCAGCACTTTTAATGGATATAAAATCAGGATATTTCTTTACAAAATTATTAAAAATTTCTAACACTTGATTTGCTTTTGTTCTATGAAGTAATATCTCTGCAATAACGATTTCATAGATATTAGTGGTTACTCTCCATGGATAGTTTCGAAGGTTCTTTTTACTCCAGTTAATGATTTCTTTCTGAATAAACTTGATTTTGGATTTAAACTATATCTCCTCCAACATTTTTCTAACTTCCTTAGCGATTTCTCTAGCCATTAAAGGTGGAACTGCATTACCAACCTGTTTAAATTGAGAAGTTCTTGGTCCTTCAAATTTATAATTGTCTGGGAAAGACTGTATTCTTGCTGCTTCGCGTACTGTTAAGGAACGGGCTTGATTTATATCAGGATGAATATAATAATGACCATCCTTTGAAATATGAGCAACAATGCTATGACTACTTTTTAAATTGCCTGCAACAATTTTAAATCGATCTAGAAAGGAATTCAAGTTTTTATGCTCAATCAACTCTCTTGGGAGTTCATTGTATTTAAGTCGCTCATTCCCATTATTCCATTTGTTTATTGCTTTTCGATAAATCTTCTTATCTCTTTCATTTAGAAATCTTGCTTTATGGTGAATTAAAATATCTGCAGAATTTCTTATATTAGATTCAATAAGATATTTTGTTGGTGCTGAGGAGTATTCTGAAGGTCCATCATTACCCTCAGTTGATTCTAAAGAAGGTAAATCATCTAACAAATTTGATACTTTATATTCATGATCATTTCTTTTAAATATCGGATACTTGAGTTTGAACTCTTTCTTCCAACCAAACATAATAACTCTTTTTCTTTTCTGTAGAACAAGAAAATCTGATGAATCAAGAATATTATATTCGAGATTATATCCTATATCTTTGCAAATTTCTTCAAAATTTCTTATGATTTTACTATTTTTTGCATTAAGCATACCTGGTACATTTTCAAAAACGAAAATCTTCGGTTGGTAATGTTTTACAAAGTTTAGAAAATGTTTGTAAAGGTAATTTCTTGGATCATTATTCATATTATCTGGATCTCTGCTTCTTCCTACATAAGAATAAGGTTGACATGGAGGACCACCAAGAATAACATCAATTTCCTTTGTATCGTCACTATTCAAGATTCTTGATACTTTATTCTTTAAAGCTCTTATGGTTTCAGTTGATATTTCTTTTCTAATTGTTCTTTTGTTAATGTTCTTATCTAATTTCATAACTTGCTCAAAAAGATTTTCTCTAGCTGTTTTTTTTCTAAGATAATTAAAGTACAACTCTGTTTCTTTGTTATTTTTCAGTATGTGATACAATAAACGAGTTTCAAGTGTCAAGGATGCATATTTATCCATCTCAATATGAGCAATTGAATTGAAGTTTTCATTAAGAAAACCTTCCAGTAAACCTCCTGGACCTGAAAATAGATCAAGTATAATAAATTCCTTTTCCATGAATATCATTCCTCTAATTGTACTTTGTTTAATAAATCTAAATGCAAATTTATTCTTCTCTATATTTTTTATAAACATCTAAATCTTGTATTTGTGCTATTTGTGGAGTACCTATCCTAAAATAATTTCCAAATTGCATTAATAATCTATCGGAGAAAGGTGGTAGAAGGGAAGCAATAATCACATTTTCATTTTCTTTAATTTTCTGAGACAAGAATTCCTTGTTCAATTGGTTGATATCATTAAAATCAACTAGCATCTCATTCATTTCAAATTCAGGAATTCTAGGAATATAATAGTACCTTGGATTAGAGTGGTTGCTAATATCTTTGATTCTTCCCCACTTTTTGTTACTTATTTCTTGCGTGGGATCGATATTAAGTATTTGATTAATATTCTTAAGTTTACAAAAGGTTACATTTTTGATTTCTGAGTTTAAAATATCGCAAGTTGAAGAAACACTAATCATAAATTCTTCATCAATCTTTATGATTTCGCCAGATAAAATCATTCGTTTAGAAATACCATTATTTGTAGCTTCAGAAAAACAGTTTATTGTTCTACTTAATGGTGGTACTATTATTACTTTATTTGCATCAATATTTTCAGACCAAATTTTGTCTGCGATTAATGTGACACCAATTCGTGAGATAAGTTTTTCTCTATAATTAATAATAAATTCTTCATCTTTATCTTGGAAGATATCATAATCTAGGTAATCCCAAAGAAAATTATTCCTAATCTTATCAATTTCCTGCTGAATAATCTGAATGGATTCCTGAATTTGAGATTTTTGTATTTCGAATATTGCATTAGCAAGACCCTCCAAACCCCCATTTTCTTCATCAGCTCCTTTAGGAATCAATTTCAGTGGTCTAATCTTTGAATATCCTTCTATCATTTTCAGATTTGCAGAATAGAAAATAACTGGAATGAAATTACTATTTCTAAATTCATTTTCAAACCAATCAAAACCTTCAATATCTTCATATTTATCATCTAATTTGATATCTATAATGAGAATATCAGGATTTTTTTTGCATAAATGTTCTTTTGCACTAGCTATTGTTTTAACTACTTCAACATTAAGTTTAACTTCTTTATCCAATTCAAAGTATTCTTCGTCTAACAGTTTCTTAAAGTCATCTTCAATTTGATCTTCTATATAAAGTAAATTCACAAGCTTTCTTGTCACTTAATCACTTCCTTCTCTTTAGGTATTCTTAATTGAAACTTAGCTCCTTTTTCTGATACAACTAAAGCTATTTCACCTTCTTCATCTAGTATGATCTCCCCTATGATTGTTAATCCTAACCCGATACCATCGGGTTTTGTACTGAAATAAGGTTCAAATATCGAATCAACAAATTTTGAATCTATACCCATACCATTATCCTCAAAATTAATTATTATCCACTTTCCTACTTTTTCTAATTCAATAGTTATTTCCAATTTATCATTTTGCAAAGTTCCCCAGTATATACTATTATCAATCAGATTTTGAAAAATAGTCATCCAATCACCTTTAGTACATCTGATTTGACAATCTTTCCCCTTTAAGTTAAGGAGAATAGGAAAATCTTTAGAAATCTTATATTTTTTAAGAATGAAGCTTTGGGAATTTTCCAAAGTTATCTTGATAAGATTGTAAATTGATTCATTTGTTTTTCTTGAACTTTTAGTTCTACCTGAGAAAGGTTCTAATAGCTTCATTCTCTGATAAATAATAGAATTTGAAGCGAGTATAGATTCAAGATAACTGGTTTTTTCTTTTACTTCAAGTTCATCTATATTTTGTGTTTGATTTTTTCTTAATCTATTAAAATATCTAAGTATTGCTCTTGATTTATTCTTTATTATTCCAACATTCGTATTTATTTCATGTAAAGCTCTATCTGCAAAAATACCCATTGCGGAGAGTCTTCTATAAGCAACCAATTGTCTCTTAATTATATCTATCGATTTTTCAATATCTTTCTCTTTTTCTTCTAGAATCTCATTCAGATTTCCTCTATGTTCAACAGGAACAGCTTCAACTGCATCCCTGATGCTCTCAAGTTCAAATCGATCAAAGATTAATGATCTAGATTTTAAAACCTCACGCGAGTCTCTAATTTCTTTTCTATAATCAAATCTAAAGGGTTCCAAAAGTGCAAATGTATCTGTAATCCTTTGTTTAAGTGTTAATAGTTCGAGAGTATCAATGAATCCTTGTCTGTGAGAACTATCTCTTAATTCAGGATTATTAACTCGCGATATAAGGACTTTTCCAGATATCTGATTGTTACTCAATCTCAAAGATGGATTTTGGAATCTTCGCTTATTTAATTCCAACCAATCATAACCTTGATCACCATAAGGAAAAATTCTGAAACCATCTCGATAAACATATAAACCCAAATTATTGTCAAGTAACTCCCTCACATCTTTCAACCTTTTTAGTTGAAGTACTTCATTCAATTCTTTTAAAGCTTCATTATCTCTATCCCAAACTCTTACATCCAACTCAAAAGGTCCACATTCATTTATTTCTTCTTTCTTTTTTATTTTCCGTTTATCAGAAATTAAGACTCCAGATATTGGTATTGGATCATCTTTATTTGGATATTCTATTTCTAAATTATATCTACCGTTTTCGAAAACATCGCCCTTTATTCGATATCTATAATTTTCTAAAAGTGGTGAAGGTTTTAGTTTTCCTGCATAATTTTTTCTTAATTGTGTATTTCCTTTTATTTGAATGTAAACATCGAAATTTCCAATTTCCTCTTTTATTTCAGTTAATAGTTTTATTAATGCAAGATGAGTATTCTTAACTAGAACAGTTAAGCTGTATGTATATAAATTCTGTATTTTTAGTTTTAAACCATGTTCTTCTTTAATTCTGATAGGTTCTTTACTATATTCAATTTCTATTTCGCTCAGATATTTCTTATCGAAGTCATTCCATTCAAAATTCATAATATATTTTGATTCAGATTTTAATGGTTGAGAGATAATTTCTAGAGAGCTACCAATTCTTGCAGCTGCAAATCTTCCTATCCCTTTTTCACCCAAAATTGTTCTTTTAAGAATTGTTTGTATTTAACAATTATTGCTTCGTTCTCCTTAATATCCGAGCAGATTTCAATTACTTCGCCTTTAGGCGTGGAATATGTAAATCCATGACCCTGTGGACCAAGTCCTCCTAATAATACCATGGATAGACTATAATAATTATAATTATTCTT
>DXJF01000010.1 GCA_019057375.1 Candidatus Heimdallarchaeota archaeon | reverse complement strand
TAGCAAGCAAAAAGATAGCAAGCAAAAAGATAGCAAGCAAAAAGATAGCAAGCAAAAAGATAGCAAGCAAAAAGATAGCAAGCAAAAAGATAGCAAGCAAGAAGATAGCAAGCAAGAAGATAGCCAAAGCTATGGAGTTTAAGCTTCGAAAAAAATCTTATGAAACGATGAAAAGTGAAAAGGAAATAGTAGCTTTTTCAATGCTTGATATTTGATTGTATCAAGGACTCTATTCTCTGTTCTTTTTTCTTCTCTTTCTTCTACTTTCATCTTCTTCTATGTCTTCATCAATTTCTTCTGTTTCAACATCTAATTCTTCTGTTTCAACATCTAATTCTTCTTTTCTCAAACTATCCACTGGTTTTGCTGATTCTTTCTCTAACTCCAGCACTCTTCTTTTTTGTTCCTCTAACAGCTCTGCAGGGTCTGCGTCCAGGTCTTCTGTTCCTATTGCTTTAATTGCTTCTTCTACTTTTGATGCACTACTGATTAATTGTTCTTCGGGAGGTTCATCTATTTCTATTGTTTCTTCCAATTCAAAGATTATCTTTTTAGCAGTCTTACTTCGTCTTAGTCCTTTCTTAGCCATAATATCAAATTCTGGAAGTCTCCTTTGTTTGTTTATGTTGCATTTTGTGGATCCATGCTTATCAATCTCAAAAGTTGTATAAATAAAGCGGCATTTACCTTTGTGATCCCAGAATTTTCCAGCGATTTCAAGCTCTCCATCATACCATTCCGAGGCAAAAGAAGGTAATAATATTCTATTTTTTACATCTTCAGTCTCTGCTGTTGTTATATATCTACGTTTGTATGGCTCTAAAGCGATTTTGGATTCTATTTCAAGTTTTTTTCCTGAAAAATCCCTTACAGTAAGATGCTTTCTTTCGCTTTTAGATGGTTTATAGGGGAAGCATAATTTTAAACGCATACCTAATGTTCTATAATGACAAGGACGGTCACCAGTATTGATAAGTACCGTCGAAAACTCAAGGTAATTCGAACTCAACTCCTTAACATCTTCGAAGTCTTTGCCGAATAAACCAATTCTTCTTACAAAGTATGTACCTTCTCTTGAATTATTCATAGTTCCCCATAATTTATCTATGGTCATATCTATAAAATCTAAAGTAGGGCCTCTCACTCTTGTTTGTCTGACAGCAAACAGAAGGCTTGCTAGAGCTACACCTATTGTCCCTAAAGCTGTTAGTACCGGGATTAATGTCTCAAGCATAAAAAGTACTTTCACATTTCCCTTTATAAATCTCGTTACTGCCTTTATAAAGGGATTACTCATGCTATATAAAAAAAGAAAAAAACTTCAAAAAACTAATCGAGAAATTTTAAAGCAAATCATATCAAGGATTTGAAAATTAAAGACAGACTTCGGAATTTAAAATATGTGCTTGAGAAGGTGGAAAAATCAGAAGATAATGAAATTATTGTCAAGTCGAAAATGAAATTCATAGAGATTACTGCAAGTGTTTCAACAAAACTTGATAATGAAATTGTTACAGACTGGTTCCAAATGATCGCTAATCCACTTGAATGTGTCACATAATTAAATGAAATCGCTTTAACTTATTTAACAACGTATCCCGAAGAAAAAATCAAACAAAGACCAGATGAAGATGATAAAAGATTTTTGGATTTTCTTTTCAATTCTCCTCTAATCTTACCCACTTCTAATGAAAAATCGATAGATGTATTTAACAAACAAAGAGGAAAATTATTTTCAAATTTAACATTTGTTGATTATTCAGATTATTTCTGTATTTTGGAATTATGTCTAAATAATGATTCAAAAACACTGTTGATAGTTTATGATGAGATATGCCATAAAATGAAGTTATCATACTTTCTCTGGGCTACTTATGAGTTATCAAGTAAAGCACTGATTAATCTCCTAAAACTAGAATTCAACGCTATACCTGATTAAATGATAGATTTTAGAACTATATTTTTATAAGTTGTCAAGTTAAATTAATAGATGATTCATCAGCTGAACAGAAAACAATTCAACAACGTTCGAGACCTGTTTTCAAATCTTGAAGAGAATTTTCTCGCTGTTGTATCTGTTTTTGAGGAAAATATCTATGGAGAAATCTATGTTGATAAAATTGAAGATCCTTCAGCTGCTCTACTTTTTCTTCCAAATGTTAGAAATTTCTTTTTGGTTGGAAACGAACAAAATAAGCTTTTTAACAAAGATTTATCAATTTTCCTTTACAAAGATCTTTTTCCAAGATACACCGAACAATATAAGGACAAAAATTTTCTAGTTTACTGCGGTGATCAATATTTTGATACTATTAATGATATATTTTCAAACCTTGAAAAAATAGAAACATGCTTCTATGAAATTGGTGATAGAAAGAATTTTGGAATGTTAGAAGAAATTCCAAAGGATTATACGATTGTTAAAATAGATAACAAATTGATTGAAAGAACAGACCTTATTAATTATCAAATTCTTCCTTCTTGGTTTAAAGGAACATGGGATTCTCAAGAACATTATCTTTCTAGAGGATTTGGATATAGTGCAATTTACAATGATAAAGAAATTGCTTGTGTTGTTTTCTGTTGTTATATTAATGAAGCGATGGACAAATGTGAACTAGGAGTTATTACTTTTCCAGAACATCGTCAGAGAGGATTAGCCAAGTATTCTACAGCTGTAACTATTGAACATTGTTTTCGAATTGGAATAAATGAAATATTTTGGCACTGCAGAGATTCTAATTTAGCAAGCAAGAAGACGGCTGAAGCTGTGGGGTTTAAGCTTCGAAAAAAATCTTATGAATTTCAAGGAATTTGGAAATAGAAAAGAAGAAGGATTATTCTTCCTCTTTTTGCAGTATTTCTTTTGAGTCCTTTCCCTTTCTCTTTGTTTCTTTTCCACATTCAGGACACTGTAAACGTCTTGCATCATACACAACCATACAATCTGAACATGCAGTTAACTTTCTAGCTGCATAATCATCTTCTTCTCGTTCCTCCCTAGATACCAATGGAGCACCTGGTTCAGGAACAACTAAAAATTTGATAAACCTAAACAACATCACCAATAGACCTATCCCTACGAGAGATCCAAATGTAAGTCCCAGTATACTCCCCCAACGAATTAATTGTATATAAGCACTTGATCCAGCATTTGCTAGAAAAATAGACCACATACAAAGAAAAAATGCAGTCAAACCTAGATAGATATAATTTCTGTTTTTAATTGATGCCAGTTTTCTTTCCAATTCCTTAATTTTCTTTTTCTCTTGAAAAAAGATGTCTTCTGTTTCACTCAAAGAATTTCCAACTCCACAAAATAGATTATTGTTTGGAATTTAAATATTTCCAAAATTAGATTATCAAGGAATTTCTACAACACAAACTTTTGGTTCAGCTGTAGGATCATCTACACCTAATGGATATAGAACAAAGATGACTAGTTCAATCCCTGCAATGGTTTTATATCTTGAAGTTGTTGACAACCATCCCCTTTCCCCTAACTCTGAAAATTCTTGATGAAGTTTAACATCTAAGTCATTCATTAATTCTACAGCTTGGATGGCATCATCTAACGTAAGTGATTTACAGTCAGTTTGATTAAAGATTTTCAAAGCAAACTCTTGAAAGGGTTTATCTCCTCTCTGATATTGACCACTGTTTATTCTAGATTCAATTGCATGATATTCTAGATAATACTCATTAATGCTCATGCCATAAAAATAGTAGTTTGACTTTATATCTTTATTGGCAAACTATTGTGAGAAAAGACTATTTAATTTCCTAAATAGACTGTTTGTAGAAATGTTTTTATTTTTCAAATGTGAGAATATGTGATGAGCTATCTCAGAAATTCAAAGGAAGATGAAGGAATTTTTAAGGAAGAAGTTGATAAAAAACTTAATGATAAGAAAATTCTTTTTTTAGGTCTAACACAAACGGGAAAAACCTCAATAATTAAAACTGTTTTTGAAGGAAGAACTCATGAAGATACCGAATCATTAGTAGCAACTGTAAGATTAGAACGAAAAAAACATAAATTTAAAGATCATAATATATACTCTATAGACATTGGCGGACAAATTTCATATCTAGAAGAGGTAATAGAAGTTACGAAAGAACAGATTTTCTCACAAATTTATGCTATGATTTTTGTAATTGAAATAGCAAACGTTGGGTCATATACTCTTTCAAGACAATATTTACTTAGATGCATAAGAAATGCTTATCAGTTTAGTAATGATCCAAAAATATATGTTTTTGCACATAAAATGGATTTGATAACTGAGGAGTATAGGAAAGAAGCTCTTAATGTTTTTAAGAGATACTTTGATTTAGAACAACTTGAGTCTGTTGAATTATTCTCAACTTCTATTTATGATGATTCAACAATTAAGGCAGTAGAGAAGATACTAAAATAGCAATTCAACTGAACAAACTAAGTTTTGCACTAGCTTAGAAAATCCATTTTAGTTATACTTCAGTTACAATCCAATTACACTATGAGAGATAAAAAGAGTCTAAACTTTTTATAATATAAGCAGATACCTTGCCACAAGGTTCTTTTTCTTTGCCACAAGGTTATCATTCAAGAACCACGAGTATACAATAAGGTCTAACCTTTGTTTCAACTGGAAAATTCGTTATTCCTTCTACTCATTAAGTTAGCTTTTTTTCTCTTGACACATTGTTTTGATAATTAAATAGATTTCTTATAAGAAAAATCTAACTTATCAATGAATATAATAAATATACTAAAAAAAATGAAAAAAATATATCTGGAAATGTACTACTGAAATTTCAGATAATGTTCTGTATTGACTTCTGTACCATCTTTGAGATAGATTATTATTCTTATTAGAAATACACCCCATCCTCTTGCTTTTAATGGGAAACCGTTTTTACTATCCGTTACAACTCTTATAGGATCAGGAAAACTAGGATGAAGATGATATTCGACTTTTTCAATTAGATTTAATTCTTCTTTAGAGGAGCTACAAAATACAGTCCAATCGTACCAATTATATCCTTCCAGTTTCATTTCCTTAGCTTGAGTTGAAGTGTTTGTAAAATCAAATTTTGGTGTATTGCTCATTTTCTTGACACCTCTTTGGTTAGATGGTTAAGACTGAATGGAGTTGACTCCCAACTTGCTGTTTCTCCTGGTTTTTCAAGTTTTTCAACCAATGTAATATAAATGGTATCAGACTGTATTACTGAACATTTTGAATCTTTATTACTTAAACTAACCATCCATGGACCGAATGGATTTGTTAGAATCATATTACCATCATATTTCACTTTGTTATTATTATCTCTAACCACTAACTTGCTTGCTTCAGTATCTAAATTAATTTCACCAGTCCCTGTCTGATCCTTAAATTTAAAGCTAATAATATAATTTTTTTTAACATCAAGAGCATTTGGTTTAAAGATCAGAATATATGCAAAAAGAATAACTACTATTCCAAGTAATACAAGACTTCCAATTAGTCCAACTAAAGCAATTTTCTCATTCTCCACTTTTGTAATTCCTATTAGTACAGCTTCAAGAACTAATATTATTAGAACTAGCACTCTTCTATTATCAGTAACTGCTTCAATTATAGACTTCATTGAATCTGTTGACATGTAAACCGAAATATGTAGTATTCTTAGTATTTATACTTTATGCGTTTATTTATTAAATCAAATAATGCTCAGTTAAAATAGTAATTTTGTTACATAAATATTTCATAACTTAAATCGTCGAATTTAAATAGCAAGTTAAAGGGTTTGAGCTAAGTACAGTATAGGAAAACAAACCAAAATAAAGTGTGAAGGTTGATAGGAATTCTTTTTTCAGGTTCGGAATGGGTCTTTCTAATTTACTATTCTACTAAAAACTGTAAAAAAAGGTGAATATTCATGTCAAAAGATAGAGCGGTAAGAAGCTCTCAAAAATTCAAACCAACAAATAAATCTAAAAAACAAGCTAGCTTTAAATCAAGAGAAAAACCCAAGTTTAAATCTGGAACTAAACCTAAAAATCGTTCTAGAGATAGTGGGAAGGAAGAAACAAGAAGAAGTCGCTCAGGGAGTAGACCAAGTTATCGATCATCTAGCAGATCATCCAATAGATATGATGATAGAAACAGAAGATCATCTGACAGAAGACCATCAGACAGAAGATCATCAGAGAGAGGAAACGTTGAACTTCATACTGCAACTTGTGCTAAGTGTAAGAAAGAGACTCAAGTACCTTTCAAACCAACAAATAAATCTAAAAAACAAGCTAGCTTTAAATCAAGAGAAAAACCCAAGTTTAAATCTGGAACTAAAC